>NZ_JBNAFX010000001.1:0-272223 GCF_049800895.1 Leisingera sp. S232
ACTAAGGCAGAACTGGATGGCCGCATCGGAGAAGGTCTCCGGTCGTCCGCGTTTGCCGCATCGCTCGGCGAACCAGGTCATGTCGCGGTCAAACCAGACCAGCAGAGAGCCGCGCTTTCGAAGTGATGCGTTATAGTTGGACCAGTTCGTTGTTCGATAGCGGGAAGAGGCAGGCTTCGGCATGCCGCCGATCTAACCTACGGGATTCGCAAAGTGAATCCTCTACGGCCTTTGTGCAACAACGCCTGCTGCAACGGGAAGTGTCCCGCACTGCAACGCGAAATGTCCCGCTACACAGGGGCAGCAGAGGCAAGCGTTCCGCGATCAAACCGCCAAAGATGTGAAAAAGATTTACATGAGGGCTTGAAAGCATCCGGACGGCTTCCGATATGCATTCATGTGAAAGGGATTTACATTCACCCGCAACCTGGAGGACCCCGATGACGAGTTTCACCCCGACCGCCCCTGCCACCCCGGTACAGGGCTGGTTTTCCCGCAGCGAAGCCTGGCTGGACAGCAAAGGCAAAGGCGCCTGGATTGCCGCCATGGTTCTGGGTTTCGTGTTTTTCTGGCCGGTTGGCCTGGCCCTTCTCTTCTACATGATCTGGAGCAAACGCATGTTCAGCAAATCCTCCTGCCGCCACCGCAAGTCCTGGTCGCGCCATGGCTTTTCGGCGATGAAACCCTCGGGCAACAGCGCCTTTGATGCCTATAAAGCCGATACTCTGCACCGCCTGGAGCAGGAACAGCATGACTTTGATGCCTTCCTGCAGCGCCTGCGCGAAGCCAAGGACAAGGCAGAGTTTGACGAGTTCATGGATGAACGTGCCCGCACCGCGTCCAGTGAAGACATGGAGGACGACGGAGAAGATCAGCGCGACCCCAAGCGCCACTGATCCTGCATCCTCCAGCTGCCCCGCCCAACCATCCGGGCGGGGCTTTCCCATACTCTTTGCTGCAAAGGACATTGCTTCATGACCGCCCTGCCCGATCCCGATTACCAGGCAGAATTCTATGCGTCCGTTCCCACCAAGCGCCTGATCGCCTGGATGATCGACAGCCTGCTGATCTTCGCTCTCAGCGCCGGCACGGTGGTGCTGACCGCCTTTACCGGCCTGTTCATCTGGCCGCTTCTGTATCTGGCAGTTGGCTTTGCCTACCGAACCGTGACCATCGCAAACAGATCCGCCACCTGGGGCATGCGATTTGCCGGGATCGAACTACGGGACAGCGCGGGACAGCGGATGGACAGCGGCATGGCCGCCCTGCACACCGCCGGTTACACCCTGTCGCTGGCACTGCCGGTGCTGCAGGTGATCTCTGTGATCCTGATGCTCACCTCATCGCGCGGCCAGGGCCTGACGGACCATTTCCTGGGCACGGTGATGCTGAACCGGCGTGTTTAAGGAAACCTGCAAACCACCGCTAAACCATTTTCCACAAGACCGCTTGGCGCATTGGAACCGCGTTGCTATCATCCTTGGAACCGCAGGCGATCCGTTCCGCCTGCTCCGCGAAATTGCTGACGGGTTCTGATGCGCCATACTCTTCCCATTGCCCCGCAGTTCTATGTGACTGCGCCGCAACCCTGCCCCTATCTGGAGGGCCGGATGGAGCGGAAGCTGTTTACCGCGCTGCAGGGCGACGGGGTCGACCAGCTGAACAATAGCCTCAGCCAGCAAGGATTCCGCCGCTCGCAGAATGTGCTGTACCGCCCGTCCTGCTCGGACTGTTCTGCCTGCCTGTCGGCACGGATTGACGTGGCGGCTTTCAGCCCCAGCCGCAGCCAGAAACGCACCCTGAAACGCAACGCGCATCTGGAACGGCGGGCGACTTCGCCCTGGGCGACCGAGGATCAGTTCGCCCTGTTTCGCAAATACCTGGACAGCCGCCACGCCGATGGCGGCATGGCCGACATGGACGTCTTTGAATATGCCGCGATGATCGAGGAAACACCCGTGCGCAGCCGGGTGGTGGAATATGCGGTGCCCGGCAGCAGTGAGCTGACGGCGGTGTCGCTGACCGATGTGCTGGAGGACGGCCTCAGCATGGTCTATTCCTTCTACGCCCCGGATCGCCCCCAGGACTCGCTCGGCACCTTCATGATCCTGGATCATATCAAGATCGCACAGGAAGCCGGGCTGCCCTATGTCTACCTCGGCTATTGGGTACCGGGCAGCCAGAAAATGGGCTACAAGGCCAAATTCTCCGGTCTGGAAATCTATTACCAGAGCGCATGGAAGAAGATGGCCGACCCCGCGCAATTCGAAACCGCCGGCCACCCGCTGTCGACAGATCCGATTGCCGAACAGGTTGCCAATATCCAGCTGCCCGAACAGCCGATTCACAAAAAACGCTGATGCAATTCCTTCATGCCGTGTCACTGGTGGTGCCGGACTATGACGCTGCCATCGCCTTTTACTGCGGTCAGCTGGGCTGGCAGCTGGCAGAAGACGTGGATCAGGGCCGTAAACGCTGGGTGCGGATCCTGCCGCCCGGTGCTGAACAGGGCAGCCTGATCCTGGCCCGCGCTGATGGGCCCGTGCAAAAGGCCGTCATTGGCGATCAGTTCGGCGGCCGCGTCGGCTTGTTTCTGGCCACAGACGATTTCGCCCGCGATCATGCGAAAATGCTGGCCACCGGCGTGACCTTCGAGGAAGAACCGAGGCATGAACCCTATGGCACGGTTGCGATCTGGCGCGATCCCTTCGGCAACCGCTGGGATCTGATCCAGTTCACCTGAAGCCCGCGCCAATATCTTTCATCTTTCCACAAATACTCCGGGGTGAATGCGCCAACGGCGCAGAGGGGCAGCGCCCCTGCCCGCTCAGGACATGCAAAAGGGGCCCGCTTCGGGCCCCTTTATCCGTTTCATACCTATGAAACTGCACCAGTCAGTTCGGGATCAACGCCGGCACGATGGTCACAATCGACGGGAATGCCCACAGGATGGCAATGCCCACCACCTGGATCAGCACAAAGGGCACAATCCCGCGGTAAATATGGGCTGTCGTCACTTCCTTCGGCGCAACCCCGCGCAGATAGAACAGCGCAAAACCAAAGGGCGGTGTCAGGAACGACGTCTGCAGGTTCACCGCCACCATGATCGTCACCCATTTCGGATCAAACGATCCGCCGTAGATCACCGGCCCGACGATCGGGATCACGATGTAGATGATCTCCAGGAAGTCCAGCACAAAGCCCAGGAAGAACAAGACCAGCATCACGATCAGGAAGACCGTCATCTCATTGTCAAAGCTCTTCAGGAACTGCTGAATATAGTGCTCACCGCCAAAGGAGATCACCACCAGATTGAGCAGCTGCGAGCCGATCAGGATCGTGAAGACCATAGAGGTCACCTTGGCGGTTTCCCGCACCACCGGCGTCAGCACACCGGAGCGGAACAGCACCCAGCAGCCATAAAGCAGCCCGAACAGCGCATAGAGATAGGCGCCATAGGCAGCAAAAAACGCAATCCAGCTTTCCACGCTGACCCCGCCCTGGTTCACACGCAGGTCAAAATTCATGCCGATCAGGATACTGATCATCACGGCAAAGGTGGACCAGATGATGATCTTGCCTGATTTGCCTTCATCCTGCAGCTTACGGTAGGCCGCCAGCATGATGGCACCGCCTGCCCCCAGCGCTGCAGCTGGTGTCGGGTTGGTGATGCCGCCCAGAATCGAGCCCAGCACCGCAACGATCAGCACCAGCGGTGGGAACACCACCCGTATCAGATCGTTCCTGGCGCAGCGGGCCGCAGCCTCGCGGCAGCCATAAAGCGCCAGCAGAAGCGGCAGCGCAATCCACAGCACTGTCACCCCGGCAGAGGTCGTCGGCGCAACGGCCACCAGATCCACCAGCGCAATCAGCAGAATGCCAATAGCGCCCAGAACCAGCGGCTTGGTATCGCGCGAAGGCGCCACACCGCGGCCAAAGGCCAGCACCAAAGCCAGTAGAACCATGATCACAGAGATACCGGTGCCAATCGGGGCAGCGGCAGCGATCTTGGCCACGCGGGCTGCTGCAATTTCCTCTTCGCTCAGTCTTGCCGACAGCGTCACACCGCCTGCTGCATCAATCGCGTCCTGTTCTGCAACTGCAGCGTCCCAGGCCTCCTGGCCGTGCAGGTCGATCATCGCAGCCTTGCATTCAGCGCCCACATTGGTGCGCAAGGACGCGGTTTCACCGGCATCCGAGAAGGTGGAAACGGTGATGTTCTGGCTGCCGATCACATTGAAGCTCGACAGCAGGATCGCACCGCCCACCAGCGCCGCCGGAACGCCCAGGAACCAAATCAGGCCTTCATTGCGGGTGATCACCTCGCCGGTGCCGCCCTCCAGCGCAACCGCTGGCGCCTTATCAGGGTTCAGCAGCGCATAGCCAAAGGCATAAAGCGCATAGAGCAGTGCCAGCATGATGCCTGGCAGCAGCGCCGCCTGGAACAATGTACCAACCGAAACAACCGCCGGTTCACCCAGAAAGGTCAGCGCATCAGAGCAGCCTGCCTCCATCGCCCGGGTTTCCTGCGCGGTGGAGTAAAGGTCGCCCGCCAGTGTCCCCAGAAGAACGATGACGATAGACGGCGGGATGATCTGGCCCAGCGTTCCGCTCGCCGCAATCACGCCGGTCGCCAGCTCTGGCGAATAATTGTTACGCAGCATGGTCGGCAGGGCCAGCAGACCCATGGTCACCACGGTTGCGCCGACGATACCGGTGGAGGCTGCCAGGAAGGCGCCCACAACCACAATCGACACCGCAAGACCACCCGGCAGCGGGCCGAAAACACGCGCCATTGTGGTCAGCAGGTCATTGGCGATCTTGGAACGCTCCAGGGTGATCCCCATCAGAACAAACATCAACACCGCCAGCAGAGTCTCGATCGAGGCCCCCGCCAGCACCCGCTCATTCATCCGGTTGACGATAAAGGAAATGTTGCGGTCCAGCGCGACTTCCCATCCCTGCACAAACACAGGTTCTGCCAGTCTAGGCAGATCCGGGTAGCGGAAAACGGAGACCTTATCCGGCCGGACCCCAGAGTTCACCAGATCGCGGTAGGCCTGCGACGAGGTGTCGATGGCCTGATGGATCAGGATGCCGGAGCTGTCCAGTGCCGCGATAATCCCGAAGGAGATGATCCCGGCACCGCCGATGGCGAAAGCCACCGGAAAGCCAGAGAGGATGCCCCCGAAGAGGCAGAAGAATACGATGAGCAGGCCGATCTCGACGCCATCAAGTCCAAATAGCATATTTCCGACGTCCCTTAATGCGTGCCCTCAAAGGCTTCTTCACCCTCTCCAAGACTGTCCTTGTCGAGGTATTTGTTTTCACTGCCCTGGCCTTCGACGAACTCGAGAAACGAGCGGTAGAAGAACGCAATGGCGTGCAGGAACACGAGGCCCGCAAACAGCACCAGCAGGATCTTGAACAGGAAATAGGCGTTGAACCCGTTTGGGCTGAAGCCGATGGTCTCCACGTTCCAGCGCAGGGCGCGGGATTTCATCACCAAACGGTCCAGGCTGTCCGATGCCGAAGGTTTCGGCACAATCAGATGCCGCCACAGGAAGAACCAGCCGTACATCCAGGTCAGCACCGCCGCAGGCATCATGAACAGCAGAGAACCAAGCATGTCCACCACCTTCTTGGCGCGAAAGCTGATGCCGGAGTAGATCAGGTCAACGCGCACATGGCCGCCCTGCACAAAGGTGTATGTCACACAAAGACAGACCACCAAGGCATTGTAAAACTTCAGCTCTTCGGCGAACCAGCTGATGTCCTGCGAAAACGGAATGCCAAAACCAAAGCTGATGTCAGGCCGCGCGAACACCCGTTGCATAAAAACGATGATGATCTGCTGCAGCACCATCAGAAGCCCTGCCCAGGCAAAGAAGCGTCCAACGGTGTTGGCCAGCCCTTCGAGGCCCCGCACCATGCCCCACATGAAACTGCGGGCGTAGATACCGATAGCGGTCAGCACCAGAAAAGCGGTGAAGACGACAAAGAAGAACTCGACCGAGCCGCCGTAGTAGACAAAGCGCATAACCGAGGCATTGTCAGACCAGTCGAGCCAGAGCTGCGGATGGGTGATGGCATAGCCGAAATTGTAAAAGGCGCCGGCGAGGTTCTGGACCAGCCAGAGCACTCCGCCCGCTACGGCGCCGAAGAAGGTGAGACCACTCTCTTCCTGCATGTTTCCCCCGGGGGTCTTTGCTGCGGCGGGTCAGGCGCGCGGCCTTCCGGCCGGCCTTTGGCCCCGCGTCACGCAACTGGAAAAGGATCCCCCACCCTGCGGCGGAGGATCCGGTTGATACCGGTCAGGCAGATTAGCCCAGGACGCGGTCGCGCTGAGTGCGATAGGCGCCTTCGGACTTGGTGATCCAGCCCGAGGACGCCTTCATCGATGCTTCGACGCTGTTGCGGATTTTCGCGAACAGTTCGTCGCCCATGAACTCGTCCAGGGTTTCCTTGGTCGCAGAGCCAAAGGCATCCCAGACGCTGTCGGGGAATTCCAGTGTCTTCACACCGCCGGACTGCAGGCGCTGCAGCGCTGCACCGTTGTTGTTCATGAACTGGGCCAGGCTCCACTGATGACCGGCACCGGCTGCGGTTTCGATGATCTTCTGATGCGCCGGCGACAGGCTGTCAAAGACGTCGCGGTTGGTGGCAACCGACAGTGCCGCGCCCGGCTCATGGAAGCCCGCAGTGTAGTAGGTCTTGGTGATTTCCTGGAAGCCAGCCTTTTCGTCCGCCCAGGGGCCGATCCACTCAGTGCCGTCGATCGCACCGGAGGACAGCGCCTGATACACTTCAGCGCCCGGGATGTTCTGCACGGATGCGCCCAGTTTGCCAAGTGCCTTGCCGCCCAGACCCGGCATCCGGAACTTCAGACCGTTGAAGTCCTCGGGACCATTGATTTCCTTGTTGAACCAGCCGCCCGCCTGCGGGCCGGTGTTGCCGCCGATAAAGGACTTCAGACCAAAGATCTGGCCCAGTTCATCATGCAGCGCGTGGCCTTCGCCGTGATAGTACCAGTTCACCAGTTCCTGCGGCGTCATGCCAAAAGGAACAGCGGTGAAATAGGCATAGCCCGGGTGCTGGCTGACGAAGTAATAATCCGCAGCGTGGTACATGTCTGCCTGGCCGGCAGTCACGGCGTCGAACACTTCAAACGCGCCAACCAGCTCGCCTGCGGCTTTCAGGTCGATGGTCAGGCTGCCATCGGACATGGTGGTGATGGTGTCAGCGACAAACTGTGCGGAGTCATGCACGCCCGCCAGACCGCGGCCCCAGGTGGTAACCATGGTCAGGGTGCGTTTGCCCTGGGCATAGGCCGGTGCTGCCAGGGTCGTGGCTGCAGCTGCGGACCCGCCCAGCGCGGATGTTTTCAAGAAAGAACGGCGATCCATTTATTATTCCTCCCATTATCATTTCGGATTGCCCCAGGTCCCCCCAAGGCGGATCGGTTCGAGTGCGGCCAGCCTAGCGGTGATGAACTTTATGTGAATACCTACTACTGCGTAGAAGAGGACGTTTTTACCTGCTTTCCCGGCAAATGTTCCCCATTTTCGCCACGAACGCAGTTTCCGTTACTCTTTCCCAAGTTGCAACAATTCACCGCCCGCCTGATTCTGCTGGGCGGGCTGACTACGATTCGCTAGAAGCATCAGACCTATTGTGGGGCTTTGCCGATGCGCCTGTTCCAGATCCTTCTGCGCCCCAACTATGCGCAGAAACTCTCGCTGCTGATGACCCTGCCGCTGATCGTGGCCGGCACAGCGATTGCTGTTCTGGTCGGATATCAGTCGCGTGCGCTGGCAGAGCGGGAAATACAGGCACTGGAAATGCAGCTCTTGGAAGCCAAGAAGGCTGAGCTGCGAAACTATGTGACCCAAGCGCGAAACGGATTTGCCCATATTTATGGCCTCGCGGCCCCCGATGATGCCGCCGCCAAAGAGCAGGTGACGCAGATCCTCAGTGCGATGATCTATGGCAAGGACGGGTTTTTCTTTGTCTATGACTATGCCGGCACCAATCTGGTGAGCCCGCGACAGACCGAGTACATCAACCGCAACTGGGCGGGGCTGCGGGACAGTGAAAATGTGCCGGTGGTCGATGAGTTTATCCGGCTCGCCCGCGACGGCGCGGGATGGCACAGTTTCACCTGGGAAAAGCCCTCGACCGGCGAAGAGGCGCAAATGATCGCCTATGTGCTCGGCCTGCAGGACTGGCAATGGGCAATTGGAACGGGTGTTTTCATCGACGACGTGCTGGCCTCGGTTGCTGCGTCACGCGCCGAAGTGGAGGCACGGGTGCAGCAAACATTCCTTTACATCGGCGGCATTACTTTGGTGTCGCTGGTGCTGGTCTTTGCCTCTGGCATGTTCCTGAATATCCGCGAACGGCGGCTGGCTGACGCCAAGCTGAAAGAGCTGACCCAGCGGGTGTTTGACGCCCAGGAGGAAGAGCGCGGCAGGGTGGCCCGCGAACTGCATGACGGTATCAGCCAGCTTCTGGTCGGGGTGCGCTATGCGCTGGACAACACCCGCCGCCGCCTGTCGCGCGGCGATGGCGACGGCGCGACGGCCCCTTTGGAAAAAGGCACCGAAAGCCTGCTGACGGCCATCACAGAAGTGCGCCGGATCAGCCGCGACCTGCGCCCGGGGGTGCTGGACGATCTTGGCCTGGGTCCGGCGCTGAAGGCGCTGACCGATGATTTTGCCGCCCGGACCGGTATCAAGACCGAGTTCTCTACCGTGGTCTTCCGCAACCGTCTGGACCAGGATGCCAAGATTGCGCTCTACCGTATCGCCCAGGAGGCGCTGACCAATATAGAGCGCCATGCAGATGCAACCAAGGTCAGCATCGATCTGCGCGGCCACACCCGCGGCGCCACCATGCGGATCACCGATAACGGCCGTGGCCTGCCGCCACGGGATGCTCGCACCGGGCCGGGGATGGGGCAAGGGATCGGGTTGCGCAATATGCAGGAGCGGATCGAGCAGCTTGACGGAACCTTGCGCATTCTGTCATCACGGGGCACCCAGAGCGGCACCGTGATCGAGGCCAGCCTGCCGCTGAGCCACCTGCTGCCGCCTGGTGAGGATGGCAAGCCTGCGACATAGCCGTGCGCAGGCAGAGGCTGCGGCGTCTTCGGATTGATCGACAATGGGCGTTGGGGGGATGATGGCGGATCCGGTAAAAGTTCTGATTGTGGATGACCACCCGATGGTGGCCGAAGGCATCCAGTCGATCCTGGAAAGCTATGGCGATATTGCGGTGGTCGGCTCGTTGACCGACGGGCGCGAGGCGGTGAATCAGATCGGCACGCTGCGCCCTGACGTGGTGCTGATGGATCTGAACATGCCCAGGCTCGGCGGTCTCAGCGCCACCGAAATCATCCTGGAGCAGCACCCCGGCACCCGCATTCTGATCCTGTCGATGCATGACAGCGCCGAATACATCTCCTCTGCGCTCAGCCATGGTGCCATGGGCTATGTGCTGAAAGATGTGCCAACGGACGAAATCAAACAGGCGATCGACGCGGTGATGCAGGGCAAGACCTACCTGTGCACCGGTGCCGCGGGCTCGCTGGAACCCAAGGATGGCAACAGCCGCGAGGCGCTGACCGGGCGCGAGCAAACCATTCTGCTGGAACTGGCACAGGGAAAGTCAAACAAGGAAGTCGCCCAGGCGCTTGATATATCGGTCAGAACAGTTGAGACGCACCGCAAGAACATCAAACGCAAGCTGGGCATTTCCTCCACTGCGGGCCTGACCCGCTATGCGCTGGAACATGGCGTGCTGCAGGGGACCGGCGCCACTTTCTGACCAGCCCCCGGAATTTTCTTTGCGATTGGCGGCGCCTGCCCTAGCCTTGCATGTCAAGGAGCTGCGCCATGATCACAGAAAAACCCCCGATCCCGCCAGAGACCCAGGCCAAATGGCAGCGGGTTGTCGATCTGGTGGCTGAGCTGACGGATGTGCCTGCTGCACTGATCATGGCAACGGTGGATCTGGATCACCGGGTGAAGGTCTCCAATACCGCAGACAACAATCCCTTTTACCCTGGCCGCAAATACCATCTGAACGAAAAGCTTTATTGCTTCGGCGTGTTCGAAAACGACGGCGAGTTGCTGGTCGAGGACGCCCAATGCGACCCGCGCTGGCAGGACAATGAGGACATGGAACACGCCATGTCCTTCTACATCGGCTACCCGATCAAATGGCCGGATGGTGAGGTCTATGGCACCATCTGCGTGCTGGACACCCGGCGCAATAAACGCGCGCTGATGTTCCGCAAGGGATTGCAGGAGTTCTGCCGGGTGGTCGAGGGCGATCTGGCTCTGCTTCTGGAAGTAGCCCAGCGCAAACAGACACAGGCCGAACTGCGCGAAACCGTGCGCGCCCGCGAAGACACCATCAAACGCCGCACCAAGGCGCTGGAAGAGGCAAATACAGCCTTGCGGGTGCTGATCGACAACATCGAGGCCTCGCGCCACGAGAGCGAGCAGCAGATTGTGCAGCAAATCAAGGGCATGGTGCTGCCCTATGTGGCCAAGCTGCGCCATCTGGATGCGGACCGGGATTTGCAGAGCGCCTATCTGTTGATGATCGAGGACAACCTCAAGAACATCACCTCGACCCTGTCGTCCAAGCTGGCGGAAACACTGGAGCAGCTGACCCCCGCTGAGACAGAGATCATGCAGCTGATCATGATGGGGCGCACAACCAAGGAAATCGCAGCCACTCTGGGCCGCGAGACCAGCACCATCGACTTTCACCGCAACAACATCCGCCAGAAACTGGGGCTGAGCCGGCGCGAGAACCTGCGCCAGCATCTGATTGCCCTCAGCTCGGCAGAATAGCCCCTACTTGAGGCTGCTGAGCAGCGACTGCGACGGATCTCCGGTTGCCGGCAGGCCGCGGCTGGACTGATAGGCGCTGATCGCAGCGCGGCTTTTGGGCCCCAGTACCCCATCGGCACCGCCGGTATCAAAACCACGCGCAGTCAGGCGTTTCTGCAGCAGGATCCGGTCATCCTTGGTCAGCCCGTATTTATCCGGCGGGAAGCTGGCGCGCAGAGGGCCGCCGCCGGCAATGCGATCCGCCAGATGGCCCACCCCGATCGCATAGGAATCCGAGTTGTTGTATCGCTTGATCACGTTGAAGTTGCTGGTGACAGAGAACACAGGCCCGCCCGCCTGAGGCTGCAGGCTGCGTCCGGAGGGGGTGCCGGGCGCCCCGGCTTCGCCACCCCATTTCACACCGCGGGTCCAACCGTTGCGCTGCAGATAGGCCGCGGTGGAGGCCAGCGCATCCGTCGGATCTTCGGACCAGATATCGCGGCGGCCATCGCCGGTGAAATCCACCGCAAACGCCTGATAGGAGGTCGGAATAAACTGCGTATGTCCCATGGCGCCCGCCCAGCTTCCGGTCATGCGCGCAGGCGTGATGTCACCGTTCTGCAGGATTTTCAGTGCCGCCAGCAGTTGTTTTTCAAAAAACGCGCCGCGCCGCCCGTCATATGCCAGCGTCGATGTGGCCGAGATCACGGGCACATTGCCGCGCCGCTCGCCATAAAAACTCTCCAGCCCCCAGACCGCGCAGATGATTTCCGCATCGACGCCATAGGTGCGCTCCAACGTGCGCAGGGTGCTCTGATGGCGTGCAAAGGCAGCACGGCCCTTGGCAAGACGCTCATCCGATACGGCGATGGACAGGTAGTCCTCCAGCGTGCGCTTGAATTCGGTCTGGTTGCGGTCGCGTTTGACAACACCCGGCAAATATCCGGCCCCGCGGAAAGCAGCGCGCAGAGTGGACTGGGAAATTCCACGGCCCTCTGCGCGGGTGCGGAAAGACGCGACCCAGGCATCATAAGCTGCATTCGACACAGGCCGCAGGTCCGCAGGCAGGCCGGTTGTACCGCTGGGGCCGCTGCCCGCCGGCACTGTGCTGCTGCAGGCGCTCAGCCCCAGGGCTGCGAGGCCTAAACCGAAATGACGCCGTGTGATGTTCATATTGCTGCCCGCTCTGCTGTTTAGATGTGCTGCCCGGATTTGGCCGGATCGATTGACAACAGGCTGCCAGAAACCGAAGAGAGCGCCAAGGCCCGGAATTCCGCCGCAGCAAAGACCCGCCGTTGCAACCCAAAGTCGTATTATGGGGCATCCCCCCATATTCCCCCCACAATCTTCCGGGGAACCCCTTGGTGCCGTTGATGCCTAGCCTGTTTGCACCGCTGCGCCACTGCAGCGGCCAGAACACATCAGGGAGACGCAAGCAATGGATAAACAAAAGAAGGACCTGGAACCGGCCCGGCTGGACGGGCGCAAGGACGATCTGGCACCGGGTCTGTCCCGGCGCAGTTTCTTTGCAGCAGCAGGTGCCGCAGGTGTCGGAACCGCGGCCAGTTTGCTGGGCAGTTCCAGCGCACAGGCTCAATCCACCGACTGGCTGCAGCCAGGCAACAACAACCATGTGATTGACCTGCAAAACATGTCCGCCTTTGCAGATGGCGAAGTGAAGATCGATTTCTACGGCCATTGCGCCATCAAGATTACTTCGCCCGGCGGCGCCTCAATCCTGTTCGACCCCTGGCGGGACGATCCCTCGGGCGCCTGGGGCTTGTGGTACAAGCAGAAGTTCCCGGAAACATTGGTCGACATCACCATGTCCACGCATACCCATTTCGACCATGACGCCATCGACCGGCCGCAATCGACCATGGTTCTGGACCGGATGGTGGGCAATTTCGAGTTTGCGGACCTCAAGATCACCGGCTTTGCCGATAAACATGCCTGCGTCGCGCCGGGCTGGTATCCTTGGACCAATGCACTGGCTGAATTCGGTGTTGAAGCCTGCCCACCCAACAATCCGGGCCATATGGATATGGTCACATATGTGGTGGAAACCGGCGGCATCCGCACCCTGATCTGGGGCGACAACCGGCCAGACCCGGCGGACGGGTTCTGGGATGCAATCGGGCGCATTGACGTTCTGACCCTGCCGGTGGACGGTTCCGAACATATCCTTTCGTATAGCCAAGCCAATGCTTTGGTAGAGCGCATCAATCCGAAAGTTGTGATCCCTACACACTATTTATCTGAAACCACGACTTATACGCTGTCGACCCTGCAGCCCGCAGATGATTGGGTGAAGGCACAGAAGAGCTTCAAAATGCTGGATGGCGCGTCGCTCTCGCTTGCGTCCGCCGATGTTCAAGGCATGGATAAAGAGTTCCTGTACTTCGGGCACAACGCGCTGACAACGTAGCCCCGCAGCCCCCGCCGGGCTGTGCCCAATACTTAGGGCGTCCTAGTTTGGACGCCCAATTTTTTTGGTCAATCCCGCAGCGCGTCGGCGCGCAGGCCTTCGCGCTCATAGTGACGCGGCAGAACACGGCCATACAGCTGTTTCGTGCGCTCTACCCCGCCGCACATGCCCTCAGTGTCGACGAAGGAAAAGATGCCGACATAGCGTTTGCGCGAACCTTCAACCGGGGCCACCCGGTGCAAGGAGTAGCGGCCGCGGAAGATCTGCAGGTCGCCCGGCTGCAACGCCAGCCTGCGCACCAGAGGCGAGCCGCCCGCCAGCACCCGCGCCACGCCGTCGTAGTTTTCGTCTGTGGAGGTGCGCAGCATGGGCGCATATTCAAACTCGCCACCCGCCTCGCCATTCTGGATCGCCAGCGTCACCGTGTAGTTGTTGGTGTCAAAATGCCAGGGAAAGCCGTCGCCCCCCTCCACCATATTGATAATCACATCCGCCAGCGGATCGTCATACCGGAAGAAACGGTCTTTCTGTTCTCCCAATGCCTCGCGGATGAAGGGCATGAAACCGGAAAATTCGTAAATTCTCCGCAACGGGCTGGCGGCACCAAAATTGTCAGCCGGGATAAACGCATTGGAACGGTTGTAAAACTGGCGCACCGGGTGGCCTTCCGGCAGCGCCGGATCATCCTTGGAGAAATAGGCATTGGTGCGGCTGAACGACTTATGCCCCTGGTCCGCCACGGTCTCTGCCTCTGCCGCCAGTTTCGCGATGCCGTCTGTATGCACAAACCCCTTCAGCACTGCGCAGCCGTCAGCTGCCAATTCGCTTTGCAGATCCGCCATCATCTGCGCATAGGCGGGAGAGCCCGGTCTGTCGATCGGGTAACGCCCAAGGTCCACCAGTTCCGCAAGTTCAGTCATTTTCATGTCCTTCCCGGTTGCCTCTTTTCAGATCAGCATGCCCGCAGCGGGAGAGCAGATCTGGTGCAATTCGGACATGAAGGTGCCGGTTTTGAACGATTCCACCCCGCACCCAGGCGCCAAATTCGCGGAAATTTCGAAACACCCCAGGGCTGAGCAAGAAAATGTCGCCAAACAGGGCTTTTTCGACAGTTTTCCCTGTTGACGCTCCTGTCCAGCCCTCATAATGTCCGCTGCAACGCAAAAGGAGCCAGTGACGTGAACGCACTAGTCGTAATCGTAGGAACCAAGCGCATGGGCCGGTGACGGTAGACCATAATCGAACCCATGCGCCTCCGAATAAGATCGGGGGCTTTTTTTATGCGTAACGCACGATGCCGCCAATTGGAGCAAAAAGCAGATGACACGTGAAATGACCGGCGCAAAAATGGTTGTCCAAGCCCTGAAGGATCAGGGTGTGGAGGTAGTCTTCGGATATCCAGGCGGCGCCGTGCTGCCGATTTATGACGAGATCTTTCTGCAAAATGACATCCGCCATGTCCTGGTGCGCCACGAACAGGGCGCGGTGCATGCGGCTGAAGGCTATGCCCGCTCTACCGGCAAGCCCGGCGTTGTACTGGTGACTTCCGGCCCCGGTGCCACCAATGCCGTGACCGGCCTGACCGATGCGCTGCTGGATTCGATCCCGCTGGTGGTTCTGACCGGCCAGGTTCCGACCTTCATGATCGGCTCGGATGCGTTTCAGGAGGCTGATACCGTTGGCATCACCCGCCCCTGCACCAAACACAACTGGCTTGTCAAAGAGACTGACGCCCTGGCAAGCACCCTGCATGAAGCCTTTCATGTCGCCACATCCGGCCGCCCTGGCCCGGTGCTGATCGACATCCCCAAAGATGTGCAGTTTGCAACCGGCAGCTACAACGGCCCGAAACCGGCCGCCTCGCATTACCAGCCGCAGGTCAAGGGCGATATGGAGGAGATCACCGAACTGGTCGCCGCCATCGAGGCCGCCGAGCGTCCGGTGTTCTACACCGGCGGTGGCGTGATCAACTCCGGCAATGCCGCCAGCCAGCTGCTGCGCGAACTGGTGGATGCCACCGGCATCCCTGTCACCTCGACCCTGATGGGTCTGGGCGCATATCCCGCGTCTGGCAAGAACTGGATCGGCATGCTGGGCATGCATGGCCTTTACGAGGCCAACCTGGCGATGCACGGCTGCGATTTGATGATCAACATCGGCGCCCGTTTTGATGACCGGATCACCGGCCGTCTGGACGCCTTCAGCCCGCATTCGAAGAAAGCCCATATCGACATCGACCCTTCCTCGATCAACAAGGTGATCCCGGTCGACATTCCAATCGTCGGCGACGTGGCTCATGTTCTGGAGGACCTGCTGAATGTCTGGAAAGCCCGCGGTCGCAAGGTGAACCGCGAGGCGCTGACCAAATGGCACAAGCAGATCGACGAGTGGCGCGCCGTCAACTGCCTGTCGTTTGAAAACTCGGAACAGACCATCAAGCCGCAATACGCGCTGCAGCGTCTGGAAGAGCTGACCAAGGGCCACGACCGCTATATCACCACTGAGGTTGGCCAACACCAGATGTGGGCGGCCCAGTATCTGGGTTTTGAGGACCCCAACCGCTGGATGACCTCCGGCGGACTGGGCACAATGGGTTACGGCTTCCCGGCGTCGATCGGTGCTCAGATGGCGCACCCGGATGCGCTGGTGATCAACGTCGCAGGTGAAGCGTCCTGGCTGATGAACATGCAGGAGATGGGTACCGCGGTGCAGTACCGCCTGCCGGTGAAGCAGTTCATCCTCAACAACGAACGCCTGGGCATGGTGCGCCAGTGGCAGGAACTGCTGCACGGCGAACGCTATAGCCACTCCTGGTCCGAAGCACTGCCTGATTTCGTCAAGCTCGCCGAAGCCTTCGGCGCCAAGGGCATTTGCATCAGCGACCCCAAGGATCTGGATGACGCGATCATGGAAATGATCGAATATGATGGGCCGGTGATCTTTGACTGCCTGGTCGAGAAGCATGAAAACTGCTTCCCGATGATCCCGTCAGGCAAGGCGCACAACGAGATGCTGCTGGGAGAGGCCGAAACGCAGGGCGTCATCCAGGCCGGCGGCGCCGTGCTGGTGTAAGCCGGAGCAGCAACAGGATACTGCAGGGCGGACCCGCCCTGCCCCGATTTCAGGAAAGGGACTTTAATGTCTGCCCTACACATCAAAAAAGGCTCCACCCGCCACTCTGCCTACAACCTGCGCCCGACCTTTTCGGACGTTCAGGAACGACATACCATCGCAGTTCTGGTGGAAAACGAACCCGGCGTCCTGGCCCGCGTGATCGGGTTGTTTTCAGGTCGCGGCTACAACATTGAAAGCCTGACCGTGGCCGAAGTCGACCACACCGGCCACCTCAGCCGTATCACCATCGTGACCACCGGCACCCCGCAGGTGATCGAACAGATCAAGACACAGCTGGGCCGCATTGTTTCGGTCCGTGATGTGCACGACCTGACAGTCGAAGGCACAGCCGTGGAGCGCGAGCTGGCGATAATGAAAGTCGCCGGCGACGGTGAAAAACGGGTCGAGGCGCTGCGGCTGGCAGACATCTTTCGCGCCAACGTAGTTGACAGCACCCTGAACAGTTTTGTGTTTGAAATCACCGGCGCACCGGAAAAGATCGATGCCTTTGCAGATCTGATGCGCCCTCTGGGCCTGGTAGAAATAGCCCGCACTGGGGTTGCTGCCCTGTTGCGCGGTAACTGACCCCCGGAACCGGCCCTGCAGGGCCGGTTCTACACTTGAACGACCTGCAGCGGCGCGACAGCGCGCTGTTTCTCAACGGCCTGCAGCGGGAAGGGAACAATCTTCCGCTCCTGGCCGTTGTTTGCCGTCTCCTCCCCGCAGCACGCCGCAGCGTACAAGCGGTCCGCAAGGCCCGGGCTGCCTTGCTCCATGACAATTGCGAGATTTTCCGCAGTTCGCACATTGCCACTCAGGGTTAAGTCGAACTCAACCCAGTCTCCCGGGCTCAATCCCTGAAAATCAGCACCAGTCTTGTTTGCGTAAAAAGCAAGGTCCCCCTGGTCATCGCACCAGATCACGGCTTTGGTCAGGGGGGCGTCACTCCATAAAATGACTCCAATCATACCATTCCTCATTTTGCCGCCTTCCAATTCTGAAGCAATTACGATGGCGCCAACATGACAAAAAACGGGTCGGACTATTGCATTTTGTGTCAGCTTGACTAGCCTTCTGACGTGAATTAGCGACAGCCATGACGCAGAAAGGCTTCACATGTTGGCTGACTGATGCTGCAGACTGGCATAAGTCACCGGAAAAAGGGGTAATATCTGCGTAAAAGCCGACCTGCCAGGATACCGAATGACCAATCAGAACCGCTCTCCTGCCGATCTTAGGAACATGTTTGGCGCCAATCTGCGTCAATTGTCGCGGCAATATCCGTCGATCTCGGAACTGTCGCGCCAACTGGGTGTCAACCGCACCCAATTCAACCGCTACCTGTCAGGAGAGAGTTTTCCGCGCCCGGATGTTCTTGACCGCATCTGCCGGTTCTTTGACGTCGACGCGCGTATTCTTCTGGAACCCGCGGATACGCTTTCCACGGCTGGCAAAGTGCTAAATGGCCCCTTTCTCGCTGATTTCCTGGGCCATGGTGTGCAGAAATTGACGGAAGAATTTTTCCCTTCGGGGTTTTACCGCTTCACCCGCCGCAGTTTCATTAACGAAGACAAGTTTGTTATTGGCCTCGTCTATGTGTTCCGCGCCGCGGATGTCACCTATATCAAGGGGTTTGAAGCCAGGGAGGCCATGCTCAGCCAGGGTCTCCCCGCCAGTCCCGACGCCCGCGAATTCCGCGGCTATGTCAGCAGCCACGAAGACGGCGTTGCCTTTGTCATCGCCCGCAGAAAAGCCATGACCTACTCCTTCAATTACCTGGCGCGGGTTGCCTCGCTGGAGAACAACTTCTGGTCAGGATATGTCGCCCGCACCGTACGCGAAAACGGTGCCGGAGAACGGGTAACACGGATGGTCTATGAACATCTGGGTCGTGACACGGGCACTGTGCTGGCAGCTGCCCGCAGTGCGGGCTTTGCCGATGAAGCCGACCTCTTGCCGTTCCACCGGCGCCTTTTGAACACAGAGCACCCCTTTCTCTGACGCTAACTAGCGTCAATTAGCCGGTAGATGTGCCAGGTGGCGTGACCCAGTAACGGCAGCACCAGGAACAATCCCAAGAACCACGGCAGCAGCGCTGCAAAGGTCAGAGCCGCGATCATGCCGGCCCATATCATCATCACCGTGAAATTCTGCTGCACGTACTGAAAACTGGAGATCATTGCGGTGACAAAGTCCACCTCTCGGTCCAGCAGCAGCGGCAGAGAGATCACGGTGATCATGTACAGCAGCAGTGCAAAAAGCGCGCCCACCACAGTTCCGGCCGCCAGCATGGCCAGCCCGTTGGCTGTCAGCAGGACTTCTGCAGAAGTGGAGATATTGGTCATCGTGGAATGCCCGAGAAACAAGGCAAAGATCATATGGCCCAGAAAGAACCAGAACAGAAACACCACAACGATGATGGCACAGATTGACGGCAGCTGGCGGCGGCTTTGCTGCAGCACCACGCCCAGAATGCGGCCGACCGCAATGCCTCTGCCCTGTTCCAGCCGGTGCGACACTTCGTAAAGACCCACCGCGGCAAAGGGACCGATCAGCGGAAACCCAATGGCTGCCAGCACCAGCCAGTACGTGGTGCCGGTGCGCACGGTGATCCAGGCCATTGCCCAGCCTGCCAGCACATAGACCGCAGCAAAAAAGAGCCCATACAGCGGCTTTCTCCGGAAGTCGCCCCAGCCCAGGCGCAGCGCCTCAAACAGCATCTGCGTCGTAACCGGCTGCAGCGGCGGCACACCAAAAGGCTTTTCAGCTGTCATCTTGTCACGTCTCTCCAATGGCAAGCCCGTTTTACCGTCGGGTTTGAGATGGTCCTGCACCTTTCCCGAAAGCAGCATCAATAATGCTTCAATTGAGCCTAGTCGCGAAAACGGGTTTTTAAAATGCTTTGCAGATACATGAATTGGCTGCCAACCAGCTGCGACGGTGGCTTACAAAGCAAAAGGCAGCCTCTCCTGGCTGCCTTTTGCTTGGTCATGAATGGACAGAGGTCCCGGCCTGCCGCAATGTCGCAGCTGCGGAGTTATTCCTCGGCCTGGGCGTCGGCGCGGCTCTTGCCGGAGACGTTCATCGCCAGGGTCGCCCCCATGAACCCGTCCAGGTCGCCGTCCAGCACACCCTTTGTGTCAGAGGTCTCGTGGCTGGTGCGCAGGTCCTTCACCATCTGGTAGGGTTGCAGCACGTAGGACCGGATCTGGTTGCCCCAGCCGGCATCGCCCTTGGATTCATGCGCCGCGTTGATTTCTGCGTTGCGACGGTCCAGCTCCTGCTGGTACAGGCGCGACTTCAGCGCCTTCATGGCGATATCGCGGTTCTGGTGCTGCGATTTCTCGGATGAAGTCACCACAATGCCGGTCGGGATGTGGGTGATCCGCACAGCCGAGTCGGTGGTGTTCACGTGCTGTCCACCCGCGCCTGAGGAACGGTAGGTGTCGACACGGATATCGGACGGGTTCACATCGATCTCGATATTGTCGTCGACCACCGGATAAACCCAGACAGAACTGAAGGATGTGTGCCGCTTGGCCGCCGAATCATAGGGCGAGATTCGCACCAGCCGGTGCACACCGCTTTCGGACTTCAGCCAGCCATAAGCGTTGTGGCCGGAAATTTTGTAGGCAGCGGATTTGATGCCCGCCTCGTCGCCTGCGCTTTCGGACTGAAGTTCAACCTTGTAGCCCTTTCTCTCGGCCCAGCGCACGTACATCCGCGCCAGCATCGAAGCCCAGTCGCAGCTCTCGGTGCCGCCGGCGCCTGCGTTGATTTCCAGGAAGGTATCATTGGCGTCTGCCTCGCCGTCCAGCAGGGCTTCCAGCTCCTTCTCGGCGGCCTTGGCCTTCAGTGCCGCCAACGCCTCTTCGGCATCCTTGACGACATCGGCGTCCTCTTCCATCTCGCCCAGTTCGATCAGCTCGATATTGTCGGAAAGGTCCTGTTTGATGCCTTTATAGGTATCAATCGCATCGACCAGCCCCTGGCGTTCGCGCATCAGTTTCTGGGCGGCCTCGGGATCGTCCCAAAGGTTCGGGTCCTCCACACGCGCGTTGAACTCCTCCAGCCGGTATTCGGCGGTTTCCCAGTTCAAACGCTGGGCCAGCAGCTCCAGCGATTTTTCGATGTCTGCCACGATGGTCTGGGTTTCCGCGCGCATGGGAGGTCCTTGCAATCTGAGATCAGGCTTGCGTGATAAACCACCCTTGCGCCGCGGGCAAGCAGCCAGGCGGTGCAAGTCGCGCCGCAGGAAGTGCTGGAACGGCGTCTAAAATACAATGCAAGTTCTGCCCAGAAGAACACGTTTTTTTAACGCAGCCCGACGAATTCTGTCATCTGAATCGCGTGGGCAAGCAGCCGGGCGCGAAGGAGGGGAAACAGAACAATGCCCAGCGGATATCTTATCCAGCTTGGAAATGGATCGCTGGATCATGGCGATACCATTACCTCTACCTATTCCAGTTTCACAACTGACAGCAGCCTGGGCGCAGGCAGCTGGAGCTGGACCGGCTGGGTCGGCGGCAGCTACTATTCCAACGAAGTTGAAACTGGCGCCTATTATCTGGCGGCTGACGGCAATGTCTACTTCGTGCCCGATCTTGGGTCTGTCGACACCCTGGACTCGGCGACTGCAGCCAGCCCCCCGTCCTATACGCAAAGCGACGGCAACATCGAAGGCACCGCAGCCGGGGAACTGATCGACAACAGTTATACCGATGCGGACGGCGACCAGATCGACAACGGCAACGGAGGCGGCAGTTCAGGCAATCAGGACACGGTAGAAGCCGGAGCGGGCAACGACACTGTGAGAGCCGGCGCTGCCGACGACCTGCTGCTGGGCGGCGCAGGCGATGACACCATGGATGGCGCCGCAGGCGATGACACGATCTATGGCGACAGCAGCACCGAAGCCGGGCTTGGCAGCTTTCAGCAGTCCATCACCAACGCCAACGTCACCGACACCAGCAGCGGGTTCAAAGTTACGGCCAAGGATGTGTCCGGAACCATCAGCGCCGCTAACATCGTGTACTATGACGGTGCTTTCGGCGTCGCCGGTGCCATCTCTGACACTGACAGCGGGGTCACGGCCCAAATCGGCTACGACAAGGCTTCGGGTGTCTCCGAAGAACTGATCATTGAGTTTGATCAGGCCACCACAGATGCCAGTTTCACGTTCAAGCATCTGTTCACCAGTCAGCACGCTGAAGAAGGCCATTGGGCCGTCTACAATGACGGTGTTCTGGTGGCACAGGGCGACTTCACAGAAGATACAGCGGGAACGGGTGCCGGCACGGTCAACATCAACGGGTATGGCGACTTTGATAAGCTGGTTCTGTCAGCAAACATACAAACAGACCTGACTGACGGTTCGGACTACACTGTCTCAAACATCACCTTCAACATCCCGCCCGAAGACCCCTCTGCCGGGGATGACACCATCAGTGGCGGCCTGGGCGACGACGTCATTTATGGGCAGGACGGAGATGACCACCTGAGCGGCGGAGAAGACAGCGACAGTATTTCAGGCGGCTCAGGCAGCGATACTCTGTTCGGTGGTTCAGGCGGTGATGCGGATACGCTTGATGGCGGCGACGGCGATGACGATCTTGTCTTCGGCTCTGGCGATCTGGCACAGGGCGGAACCGGTGACGACCGTTTCTTCGCTTATGATTCAGAAGGCACCGGCGGCACCGCCACAGTTGTCGGCGGTGAGGGCGACGAAGATCTGACTGATGCCACAAATGGCGGCTCCGGCGACAATCTGCGGCTCGACTGGGATGGAACAGGGGCAAACGTCACCGACAACTATACCGTCTCGATGACTGGTGACGAGGCTGGTACGGTCACCGGTTCGGATACCGACCTGAATTTTTCGGAAATTGAGATCATCACAACAGGTGACGGCGCTGATACGATCGATCTCGCATCAGACAGTTCCGGAATGGATGTATATTCCAATGCTGGTGCAGACTCTGTGACCGGCGGTTCGGGCGCAGATTACGTCGATGCCGGTACGGGTGATGACACCGTAACAGGCGGTGCGGGAGCCGACACAATTGAGGGCGGCGGCGGCGATGACTATCTTGAAGGCGGCAGCGGCGGTGACAGTCTCACAGGCGGCGCGGGCGACGACAG
The DNA here is from genome assembly GCF_049800895.1 of Leisingera sp. S232. NCBI lineage: Bacteria > Pseudomonadati > Pseudomonadota > Alphaproteobacteria > Rhodobacterales > Roseobacteraceae > Leisingera > Leisingera sp. S232. The sequence continues at coordinate 22,528 of NZ_JBNAFX010000001.1, forward strand.
CTTAATCTTTGGTGAGGGCGACACCGCGTCCGGCGGGGACGGCGACGACTACTTTAAGGTTGTAGACACAGGCGACAGTGGCAGCAGCAACATCACCATTACCGGCGGCGACACAGGCCAAACAACCGGAGACACGCTGGATTTAAACGGTCAGGTGGTGCAGGGCTCTGTCAATATCACCGATAACACCGGCGGAAGTCTAACCGGCACGGCACAGTTGCTGGATGGCAGCATAGTCAGCTTCTCCGGCATTGAAGCCATCATCTGCTTTGTTGCAGGCACCGGTATTGCCACTCATGCGGGCCTGCGCGCAATCGAAACCCTGAGGCCCGGCGATCTGGTGTTGACCCGCGACAATGGCATGCAGCCGGTGCGCTGGATCAGCCAGTCAACGGTGCCAGCAACCGGCAATCTGGCCCCGATCCGCGTCAAGGCCGGCCATTTGGGGGCAGAGCGCGACCTGCTGGTCTCGCCTCAGCACCGGATGCTGTTCAGCGGCTCTCAGGCCAGCCTCTTGTTCGGTGAGAGCGAGGTACTGGTTTCTGCCGTCCATATGCTCAACGATCGGTCCATCCGGCGTGAACCTGGCGGCACGGTGACATATGTACATGTGCTGTTTGACCAGCATGAAATCATCTATGCGGAAGGTGCAGCCTCCGAGAGCTTCCACCCCGGTGTGCAGGCCGTCTCTGCGTTGGAGGAACCCGTGCGCGAGGAACTGTTCCGCATCATGCCGGACCTGCGCTGGCACAGCGGTGAAGGCGGACGAACTGCCCGCCTTTGCGCCTCGCGCCATGAGGCCGCACTGCTGCAGCCGCCCCCTGTGCCGGATCAGTAAAGCCCGCCTGAGCTGACGGTCCCAAAGGTCGCCTTGGGCCCCAGCACCGCGGTGCCGCCGCTGGATGTGATGACCTGGCGCCCGGATTGCTGCACTTCCTCGATCAGAGGCAGATTCGATCCTATTGCAAAGCCACCGTCATAGGTCAGCCCGAAAATCGGCTCAGCCCCGTCGCGGAAATATTCTGCCACCACATAGGCGCCTGAGGCATTGTTAGGCAGCCGCGCGCCGGTGTAGCGGTCAATCTTGATGAAATGTCCGCCTTCCGGCACGTCAAAGGGGCCGCCGCCGAATTTCTCAGTCGCCTTCTTCATGAACTGCTGAAACACCGGGCCGCACATGGTGCCGCCATAGGCACCGCGGCCCATCGGACGGGGCTGGTCAAAGCCCATATAGCAGCCGGCCACGATGTTCGAGGTAAACCCGACAAACCAGACATCGCGGGAATCATTGGTGGTGCCGGTCTTGCCCGCTGTGGGCACCGGCAGGTTGATCACACTGGACGCGGTACCGCGGTCCACCACACCCTTCATCATTGAGGTCAGCTGATAGGCAGTGATCGGGTCCATCACCTGCTCCCGGTCGGTGACGATACGCGGCGCCTGCCCCGCAACAAGGTTCGGCTCTGTGCAGTCCACACAGTCACGGTCATCATGACGATAGATCGTCTTGCCAAAGCGGTCCTGCACACGGTCCACCAGTGTTGGCTGCACCCGCTCACCACCGTTAGCGAACATCGCATAAGACGCCACCATCTTATATAGCGTGGTTTCCTCCGCCCCCAGAGAATTGGCCAGAAAAGCCCCCATATTGTCATAAACACCAAAGCGTTCGGCATAGCCCGCCACAACCGGCATCCCAACCTCCTGCGCCAGGCGGATCGTCATCAGGTTCCGGCTCATCTCGATACCGGTGCGTAAGGGGGTCGGACCGTAGAATTTGTTGGAGGAGTTCTTGGGCCGCCACAGCCCTTGCGGGGTGTTGATCTCGATCGGAGCGTCGACCACGATTGTTGCAGGGCTGTAGCCGCTGTCCAGCGCCGCCGCATAGACAAAGGGTTTAAAGCTGGAGCCCGGCTGACGCATCGCCTGGGTGGCACGGTTGAACACCGAATGCTGATAGGAGAAGCCGCCCTGCATTGCCAGCACACGGCCAGAGTTCACGTCCATCGCGACAAAGCCGCCCTGCACTTCCGGCACCTGCCGCAGCGACCAATGGCTAAAGGCATCGTCCTTGGTCTGTGCCCGGACCAGCACCACATCGCCACGGGTGAAATTGTCGGTAAAACTGCCTTTCATCCACTTGATGTCAGACCGCGGCACCGATCCCGTGCCTTCGCTCTGTTCAACGCCAATGGTTAGGGATTTATCGCCAACCTCCAGCACCACCGCCGGATACCAGCGACCGCCCAGAATGATGTCGCGGGAAACCTCGGCGTTTGCCAGCGCTTCACGCCAGACGGCTTCGTCCTTCAGCTGATCTTCCTCCAGCGTGACGCCAGTCCCGTGCCAGATCCCGCGGGAGCGGTCGTATTTCTCCAAGCCCGCGCGCATTGCCAGCGCCGCCTCAGCCTGCATTTCATGGTCAATGGTTGCCCGCACGGTAAAGCCGCCGGTAAAAAACTCGCCCTCGCCAAAATCCTCGGTCAGCTGGCGGCGGATTTCATCGGTAAAATAGTCGCGCGGCGGCAACGTGGTGCGGAAGCCCTCGAAATCGCCGTTCTGCACGGATCGCAGCGGCTGCGCCACCTCGACCTCAAAGACATCCCTGGAGATAAAGCCATTTTCACGCATTTCCCGCAGGACGTAATTGCGCCGTGCCAGCAGCCGATCTTTCTGGCGCACCGGGTGATAGTCTGACGGTGCCTTGGGCATAGAAGCCAGTGTTGCCGCCTCATGCGGTTCCAATTCACCCAGCGTCTTGTTGAAATAGGTCTGCGCCGCCGCTGTCACACCATAGGAGTTCTGGCCCAGGAAAATCTCATTCAGATACAGTTCCAGAATCCGTTCCTTGTCGAGCGTCTCCTCCAGCCGGGTGGCAAGGATGATCTCCTTGATCTTGCGCTCGGCGCGGCGGTCGCCGGACAACAGGAAGTTCTTCATCACCTGCTGGGTAATGGTAGAGGCGCCGCGCACGTTCTGCCCGCGTGAGCGCACCGCCTCGACCGCCGCCGCAGCAATACCACGGGCGTCGTAGCCGCCGTGGCTATAGAAATTCTTGTCTTCTGCCGAAATGAACGCCTGTTTCACCAGGTCCGGGATCTCTGACGACGGCGTGAACAGGCGGCGTTCCTTTGCGAACTCATCAATCAGATGCCCTTCGCCTGAATAGATCCGGCTGATCGTGGGCGGCTGATACTGGGCCAGCGATTCATGGCTTGGCAGGTCGCGCCCGTAGATCCAGAACACCGCGCCGATGGTCAGCGCAACCATCGCCACGCCAAGGGTGATGGTGCTGAAAATGGAGCCGAAGAAAGAAAATATGAACCTGAGCACGGAGTTTGGCCTTTCACGCGGGGTGCCGCCTATATAGGGGCGGCAGCCCCCGGGGTCAAAACTGGAAACAGCGAAAATATGCCGGGAGCGGCGGGAGAATTCTAGCACATTTCCCCGCGGCCTGGCACGTCTTACGCAGCGGGAGCACCATGGGCATAGTCGCAAAACTGGCATTGCTGAAGAGTGAGACCGGGGCCGTCATACTCCAGAACTGTCAGCGCGGGTGCTTCAGCGGCAGGCTGGAAGCTGTTCCAGTCCCATTCCGGGATCGCCGGAGGCGCCTGATACAGCACGGATTTTGCTGTGGTAAAGGGAATACCGAACGCCGTGCCAGAGCATGGGCGGTGCACATGGCCTGCCAGCAGGTGAAGGATATTGGAATGGTCTGCCAACAGAGCTAGCAATTCACTGCCGTTCTGCAAGTTGTCCGGATCCAGCATCGGCAACCCCAAGGGCATAGGCGGGTGATGCATCGCCACGATTGCCGGCCGCCGCTCCAATGCGTCCAGTTTCGCCTTCAGCCAGTTCAGCCGGTCCGGGCACAGGAAACCCGCATCGCGGCCCGGAATCAATGTGTCCAGGCAGAGCACTGCAAGATCCTCAAAATCCGATTGATACTGCACAAAGCCGGGCATTGCATCATCCGGCAAGGGCAGCACGTCACGCAAGACGTCCCGGTCATCATGGTTGCCTGGCATCGGCAGCACCGGCATCGGCAGACCGTTAAGAAACCCTTTCAGTGCCTTGTAATTGCGAACAGTTCCAGTTTCCACAAGATCACCAGTGATCAGGCAGGCCACGGCATCGCTATGGTGCGCAACAACATAGTCGACCGCTGCTTGCAGCCGCAGCCGTGGATCATGGCCCAGCACCAACCCCGCCGCCTCGAAATGCAGATCGGATAGCCAGATCAGTTTCATTGCAGCCCCCTATTGTCGCACCAGCGCACGGCGGGCATCATCCTTGATGCGCCAGGCAATCAGACCGTTCAGAATGCCGCGCGCCGCCTTGGCCCGCCATTCGGGGTCAATCAGGTTCTCAAGATCGCGCTTGCTGGACAGAAACCCGATCTCCACCAGCACTGACGGAATATCTGCCGACTTCAGCACCGAGAATCCAGCGGACCTCAGCGGTCGATTGTTGACCGGCCCGCCCTGTTTGCGCAGGGCTTCTATCAAAGCCGCCGCCAGCGCATCAGTTCGCGGCTGGGTTTCCTGCCTGGCCAGATCCAGCATCACGCCGGTCACCCGGTCATCCGCTTCGCTCAGGTCGGTGCCCGACAGCAGGTCACCGCGCAGATGCCGCTCCGCCAGTTTCTCAGAGGCGACATCCGAGGCCTCCTTGGAGAGCGTGTAAACGGTCGAGCCATGCGCCCGGCCCTCGGAAATCGTATCTGCATGGAGCGAGATAAACACATCTGCCCCAGCCTGATGCGCCAGCGCGATACGGCGTTCCAGCGAGACGAAATAGTCATCGTCGCGGGTCATCTGAACGGTGAACTGGCCAGATCGGATCAGTACCTCGCCCAGCTCCCGCGCAAACTGCAGCATCAGGTGTTTCTCGACCACATGGCCGCTGTGGTGGTCCCGTTCGGCGCCCGGATCAATGCCGCCATGGCCGGGGTCCAGCATCACCAGCAAGGGTGCGTTCTCGTCCCGCTCCCCGCGGCCCTGCACGGCTTCCGGTGCAGGCAAGTCCCAGCGCGGATCCTTGGGAGCGCCGGCTTGGGCAGCAAACTCTTTCGCCGAAACCGGTTTCAGCAACACATACAGCCGCGTCGCCGCAGTAAATTGATCAATGCGCATTGCTGCAGTGTCCACCGCCATTGGTTTTCGCAACTCCAACACCAGCCGCGACCAGCCGGGGACATAGGTGCCAAATTGCACATTGGTGAACTGCCCGCCTTCCAAAAACGCGTCACGTTTCAGTCCGGTCCAATCGACCTCCTGAAAATCAAGAACCAGCCGGGGCGGATTGTCCAATGTGAACAGCCGGTACGGCACTCCCTGGCTGAGGCTCAGCGTGACCCCGGCCCCTGAGCGACTGTCCGCAGCACCGCTGGTCTCCGGGTAAACACGGGCCAGGCCGCTGAACCCCTGCGCCCAGGCGCCCGCAGCCAGCATCCAGATCAGTACGGTAAGTTTGAACAGTCTGCCCATGCCACGCCTCTTGGTCTTTTGGCGGGCAGACTATGCAATTCCGGCCTGATTGAAAATGCGCCTTCTGCGCTTAGCCACGTTCCGCCATAAAACGCGCAAGCCGCGCCAGGCCTTCCTCGATGTCCGCAGTGGAGCGCGCATAGGAAAACCGCAATGTCGTGGCGCCGCGCACTGGATCAAAGTCCAGGCCCGGTGTCACTGCAACCCCTGCTTTCTCAAGGATTTCCGCCGCAAAACTGCGGCTGTCATTGGTCAAATCCGAAACGTCGGCATAGACATAAAACGCCCCGTCCGGCGGTGCGATCCTGGAAAACCCGGCTTTGGGCAGACCATCCAGCATCAACTGGCGGTTCTTTGCGTAGACCGCCAAATTCCCGCGCAACTCCTCCTCGCAATCCATCGCGGCCAGTGCTGCCACCTGGCTGGCATGCGGCGCACAGATGAACATGTTCTGGGCGATGCGTTCGACCACCCGCACATGATCCTCGGGCACAACCATCCAGCCAACCCGCCAGCCGGTCATAGAGAAATACTTGGAGAAGGAATTGATCACGTAACACTCGTCGGTCAGCTCCAGCGCGGTGACCGCCTTCGCCTCATACTCAAGCCCGTGATAGATCTCGTCCGAAATAAAGCTGGCGCCCTCGCCCCGGGCGGCGTCAATCAGTGCGCCCATCGCTGCGTGGTCCAACATGGTGCCGGTCGGGTTGGCGGGCGAGGCCACCATCAGACCGGCCAGATCCTGCCCCTGCAGATCCGCCGCAACGGGCTGCAGCCGGTTCTCCGGCGCTGTCTGAATATCCACCGGCGTCAGCCCCAGCGCCTTCAGGATCTGCCGGTAGGACGGGTAGCCCGGCGCGCCGATCCCAACCCGGTCGCCGCTGTCGAAAAGGGCTGTGAAGCTCAGCAGGAAAGCGCCGGACGAGCCGGGCGTCACAATCACCCGCTCTGGGTTCAGATCGACATTGTACCACTCGCCGTACATCTGCGCGATGCGCTTGCGCAAGCCTGGCAGACCCAGGGCCACCGTATACCCCAACGCATTGTCTTCCAGCGACGACGCCAGCGCCTTCAGCGCGCCCGAAGGCGCTCCGGTCGAGGGTTGCCCGACCTCCATATGGATGACATGGCGTCCGGCTTCTTCGGCCCTTCGGGCGGCCTCCATCACATCCATCACAATGAAGGGATCGACCTCTGACCGGGTTGAGTTTCGCATGCTGATCTCCCATGGTGCGCGCATGAGTTTTGACCGTTTCTTCCGGCTGGCGTCAATCCCGGCTCTTCTGCTTTGCGCGCTGGTTCAGTTTTCATCGACAGCGCAGGCGGCATCTATCTCGCTGCTGCGCGATCCGGATGTTGAACATGGGCTGAACCGGCTGGCCGCCCCGGTGCTGCGCGCCGCCGGGCTGAACGCGAAACGGGTGCGCATTCTGCTGGTCAACGATTCATCCTTCAACGCCTTCGTTCTGGATTCCCGAACGATTTTCGTGAATTACGGACTGATCCTAAAGGTCACGTCCCCAGAGATGCTGCAAGCAGTGCTGGCCCATGAGGCCGCTCATATCACCAATGGCCACCTGTCGCGGCGCATGCAGAACCTGCGGTCCGCCAGCAGTGCTGCCGGGCTTGGCTTGGCGCTGGCAGCCCTGGCGGCTGCAGCCGGCGGCGGGGATGCGGCGGCGGGCATTGCCATCGGCACCCAAAGCTCGGCCTTCCGCAGCTTCCTGGCGCATACCCGGGCCGAAGAAAGCAGCGCCGACCGCTCTGCGGCCGAATATCTGAACCGTGCCGGCATCAGCCCCCAGGGGCTGGTGGATCTGCATCGCGCCTTTGCCGGCCAGGAAGTGCTGAGCGCAGGCAGCCAGGACCCCTATACCCGTTCGCATCCATTGAGCCGCGACCGGATCCGCGCTGCCCAGGCCTATCTGGCAGCACATGGCGACAAGGGCCAGGCCAGCCCCGAGGCCGATTATTGGTTCGCCCGGGTACGTGGCAAGCTGTCGGGATTTACCCGGGCTCCGAAATGGACCCTGCGCCGGGTCCGCGAGGAACAGTACAAAGACGTCCGATTAATGCGCGAAGCCGCGGCCTATCACCGGCAGCAAAACCTGAAGAAGGCGCTGCAGGCGGTAAACGGCGCGCTGGCGGTTCGCCCTTCCGATCCCTTCTATCATGAACTGAAGGGGCAGATCCTGTTCGAGAACCGCCAGTGGAGCGCAGCCCTGGGTGCCTATGGCAAGGCCGTCAGCCTCGCGCCCAAAAATCCGCTGATCCTGACCGGCTATGGCCGTGTGCAACTGGCGGCGGGCCAGCCCAAAGTTGCGCTCAAATCCATGGAACGCGCCCGCGCCATCGACTTTCGCAACACGGTGCTGCTGCGGGACATGTCGCTGGCCTATGCCAAAACCGGCCAGCGCGGCATGGCCTCGCTGGTCACTGCTGAACGTTACGCCCTGCAAGGGCGCCTGAATGACGCCGGCATTCACGCCAAACGGGCTGTTGCCCTGCTGCCGGCAGGGTCCCCAGCCGCCCGACGGGCGCAGGATGTGCTGGTGGCCTATGAACAAGCTCAGAAGAGAAAGAGACGTAAATGACCCTTTTGATCCGCTCCGCCACTGCCGCGGCAACCGCCCTCGCCCTCCTGGGCGCCCCGGCACAGGCTTTTGATATCGGTGCAATGTCGGATGCCGAGCGCGAGGCGTTTGGCCAGGAAGTGCGCGAATATATTCTGGCCAACCCGGAGTTGATTCTGGAAGCTGTTGACCTTTTGGAGCAGCGCCAACAGCAGGCCGAGGTCGCCCGCGACGATGTGCTGGTGGAAGAGAACCTGGCGGAGCTGCAGAACGACGGCTATTCCTGGGTCGGTGGCAACCCGGACGGGGACATCACCTTGGTGGAGTTCATGGACTACCGCTGCGGCTATTGCCGGCGCGCGGCACCTGAAGTCGCAAAGCTTTTGGAAAGCGACGGCAATATCCGCCTGGTGATCAAGGAGTTTCCGATCCTGGGCGATGCTTCAGTCCTGTCGGCGCGGTTTGCGGTCGCAACCAAGCTGGTTGCCGGCGATGACGCCTATAAGGATGTGCATGACGCCATGATCGAGTTCGGCGGTGAGCCAAACGAGGTAGCCCTGCGTCGGCTGGCCGATGGGCTGTCGCTGGATGCTGAGGCGATTTTTGCCAGGATGGACAGCGAAGACGTGACAGCCGAGCTGCGCCAAACCCGTGCGCTGGCGCAGAAAATGGCGATTTCCGGCACCCCGACCTTTGTCTTGGGCAATGAGCTGCTGCGCGGCTATCTGCCGGCTGATCAGATGGAGCAGATTGTGGCGGAGATCCGCGAACAGCAAAGCTGAGCTGCAAGCTTCTCCGGCAGAACCGGGGCTCTGCCCCGGACCCCGGAGTATTTTCAGAAAGATGAAAGGGCGGGAGGCTTACTCTGCCGCGTCCTGGGCAGCCTCGATCTGGGCGGCCTTTTTTTCGACCTCTTCGACAATGTGGTCGACCATCTGCTCGTTCGACATCTTGTGGCTGGCCTTGCCGGCCAGGTAAACCATGCCGGAGCCCGCCCCGCCGCCGGTGAAGCCCACGTCAGTCATCAGCGCCTCGCCGGGACCATTCACAACGCAGCCGATGATGCTGAGGCTCATCGGAGTTTTCACATGTTCCAGCCGCTGTTCCAGCGTCTCCACTGTTCTGATCACATCGAAGCCCTGCCGCGCGCAGCTGGGACAGGAGATGATGTTGACGCCGCGGTGGCGCAGGCCGAGGGACTTGAGGATTTCAAAACCCACCTTCACCTCCTCTACCGGGTCAGCAGACAGGCTGACGCGCAGGGTGTCGCCGATGCCCATCCACAGCAGCTGGCCGAGGCCGATTGCCGATTTGATGGTACCGGAAACAAAGCCGCCCGCCTCGGTTATGCCCAGGTGGATCGGCGCGTCGGTCGCCTCTGCCAGCTGCTGGTAGGCGGCAGCGGACATGAAGACATCCGAGGCTTTCACCGAAATCTTGAATTCGTGGAAATCATGATCCTGCAGGATACGGATATGGTCGAGGCCGGACTCGACCATCGCTTCCGGGCAGGGCTCGCCGTATTTGTCCAGCAGATGTTTCTCCAGCGACCCCGCATTTACCCCGATGCGGATTGAGCAATTGTGATTTCTTGCGGCATTGATCACCTCGGCCACGCGTTTTTCATCGCCGATATTGCCCGGATTGATGCGCAGGCAGGCCGCACCTGCCTCAGCAGCCTCGATGCCGCGTTTGTAGTGGAAATGGATGTCGGCAACGATTGGCACCGGGCTTTCGCGCACGATTTCCTTCAGTGCTTTGGAAGACGCCTCATCCGGCACCGAGACCCGCACCAGATCGGCGCCTGCCTCTGCCGCGGCCTGAACCTGCGCCACTGTCGCAGCCACGTCTGTGGTCAGCGTGTTGGTCATGGTCTGCACCGCAATCGGGGCGTCACCGCCAACGGGCACATTGCCCACATGGATCTGGCGGCTTTTGCGGCGCTCGATATGGCGCCAGGGGCGGATATGGTTCAAAGACATTGCGGCTGGTGTCCCGGCTGGATCCTGTTGCCGTCTAGATACGTGCAGACGCCCGGCGCTGCAATGGCGGCACCGGGCGTCCTATGCAAATTCCTGCGCCAGCGTTACTCCTGCGGCGATTGCTCCGTCTGAAGTTCCGCCACAAGTGTTGCCAACGCCTGATTTCTGCCGTCCTGCAGATCAGCCAGTTCAAAGCGGCCGGTGATTGCATCCGTAGACAGTTCAACATTCTTGGTAACCTGGCCACGTGCGCCCACCGGACCGAAATGCGCGCCATTGACGGCAAAATAAATGGCGCTGCTTTCACCGGTGCGCAATTTCGGCGCATCTTCGGTCACCGGCACCTGGAACCGCTGGCCCGCATCCATGATGGTTTCCAGAATCACGCTGCCATCAGCTGCGGTGACCTGCACCCAGGAGGGGCGCACCGCAACCATTTCAACACCTGGCGAGGCCTCGGCCAGGACCTGAGGCACCTGCAGCCCTTCCGCCTGCAGCCGCTCTGCGCCGCCAAGAGGCAGGCTGGCTTCGGCCAGGCTGACCGTGGAGACATCCGGCGCCGCAAAATTGCCCAGCATCGTTGGATCCAGAGTGGAGATCGGCGCATCCCGTGCCACCAGCACCGGCACATCCAGCGCCTGCGGACGGTAAAGACGATCCAGCGCCTCAGCGGCCGGGTCCTGAGAGCCTTCCGCAATTTCCAGAACCGCGCTGTTGAGCGGGTCGAGATCGGCCAGCACCGCGGGCGTCTGATCAACCGGCGCAAACTGCACTTGCTGCACTTCTTTCAGAACCGCCCAGCCGCCATAGGTGATGCCACCAATCAAGCCGACCAGAACCATCAGCGAACCGACGGCCCGCAATTCGATCTGGCTGAAAACACTGCTGGGCGACGGAACAAATGGCGTGTTCGGCGATGAGAAAGCATCGCTGCCCAACCCTTTGGACACAGGCGCCGACGCTTTGTCGGATTTGCTGCGGCTGGACGCCTCCGACGACATGCCATGAGCGACGGAAAATCCGCTTTCGCTGCAGAAATCCTGAAACGCCTGCTCGGCATCCATATTCAGATAGCGGGCGTAGGACCGCACGTAGCCTGCAATAAAACCGGGTGTATCAAAGGCGGAAGGGTCGGAGTTTTCGATGGCAGCGATATAGGAAGCCTTAATGCGCAACTCGCGCTGGACGTCGAGCAGTGACTTGCCCATCGTCGCCCGCTCACCACGCATAACGTCGCCAAGCCTCAGCTCGAAATCGTCAAAACCCTTCGGCTCTGCGTTTTCGTCATGCTCTTTTTGCTTGCGCTGAGTGAAGCGCCCGATCATGCCTGCCGTCCCATAAATGCCTGCCGCCATCGTTTCTGAACGGTGAAAGAATCACATGTGCGACTCAGATCCGCCGATTGATTAGCGAAAGCGTAACATACTCAGTCTTAATTTGCACTGTTCAGTATGTTATCCGGCGAGTTCGGCACGATTCAGCGCACAATGCGACCACAATGCGTCCATTGCACCGACAAGCGCGTCGATTTCCTTGGGTCCGTGCACCGGTGACGGGGTAAAGCGCAGCCGCTCAGTTCCGCGCGGCACTGTCGGGAAATTGATCGGCTGCACGTAAATGCCGTAGTCCTCCAGCAGGTGGTCGGACAGCACCTTGGTGTGCACCGGGTTGCCAACGATCACCGGGACAATATGGCTGCCGTGATCAATGATCGGCAGGCCCAGCCCTTTCAGGCGCAGTTTCAGCACCCTGGCCTGGTCCTGATGCTTGTCCCGCAGCTCCTGCGCAGATTTCAGATAGGCAACCGAGGCCGCCGCCCCTGCCGCAACCGTTGGCGCCAGCGAGGTGGTAAAGATGAAGCCCGGCGCATAGGAACGGATCGCATCACACATCTTGGCCGAGGCCGCGATATAGCCCCCCATCACGCCATATGCCTTGGCCAGCGTGCCGTTGATGATGTCGATGCGATGGGCCAGCCGGTCTCGTTCCGTGACACCGCCGCCACGAGGGCCGTACATGCCGACCGCATGCACCTCGTCGATATAGGTCAGCGCGCCAAATTCATCAGCCAGATCGCACAGTTCCTCAATCGGGCCGAAATCACCGTCCATCGAATAGACAGATTCAAAGGCGAGCAGCTTGGGGGCTTTCGGATCATCAGCCTCCAGAAGCTCACGCAGATGGGCCACGTCGTTGTGGCGGAAGATACGCTTGGCTCCGCCATTGCGGCGCACGCCTTCGATCATCGAGGCATGGTTCAGCGCATCCGAATAGATGATCAGCCCGGGGAACAGTTTCGGCAGCGTGCTCAGCGTTGCATCATTGGCGATATAGGCCGAGGTGAACAGCAGCGAGGCTTCCTTGCCGTGCAGGTCAGCCAGCTCAGCTTCCAGCAGCTTGTGATAGACCGTGGTGCCGGAGATGTTGCGGGTGCCGCCGGAGCCTGCGCCGGTTGCATCGATGGCATCATGCATCGCATCCAGCACAACCGGGTTCTGGCCCATGCCAAGGTAGTCATTGCCGCACCAGACGGTGATATCCTGCTGGCTGCCGTCCGGACGGGTCCAGACCGCATGCGGGAACTGGCCCTTCTTGCGCTCGATGTCGATGAAAGTCCGGTAACGGCCTTCCTCGTGCAGGCTGGCAATCGCAGCGTCCAGTTTCGCGGTATAATCCACCGGCATCTCCATAGCTAATTGTGCTCCTGCGGAACACGCGGGCTGTGTAAAGGGCACGGGTCTTCTGACGATTAGGCCACAATCACTTCTGGATTGGTTACCCTAGGCGGTCCCTTCTATCAACTGAATACGCGCCGCTTTGGCTGCGCAACATTGATGCAGGTCAAATAGAACTTAAACAGTTGCCCTACAAGAACGCCTGCGCCAACTCAAACTCTGTTTGCGGCGAATTTATCCTCGTTTCCCGTGCAAGATGTGCACCATCGGAAACCCCGCCCCGACGTTTTACCGGGGAAATCCGTGGCTGAGCCCTCTGGCCCCTCCATAGCCGCGCTGCTAGGGTCCGCGGCAAATTGGCCCGCCCCGGGCCGCCAAGAAATGCAGGAGAGCAAGAGATGGCTTTGAATGATGTTCTGGACCGGATCGACGCAGAGCTGGACGCCGCCACCGGGCGGCTGATGGATCTGCTGCGCATTCAGTCGATTTCCACCGATCCGGCCTACAAGGCAGATTGCGACAAGGCCGCAGACTGGCTGGTTGCAGACCTCAACTCCATCGGCATCAAGGCAGAGAAGCGTGAGACTCCCGGCCACCCGATGGTTGTTGGCCATGTAGGTGAGGAAAACACGGACGCGCCACATGTGCTGTTCTACGGCCACTATGATGTGCAGCCTGTCGATCCGCTGAATCTTTGGAACACGCCGCCGTTTGAACCGCAACTGGAAGAGACCCCGAACGGCACCGTGATCCGTGGCCGCGGTTCGTCGGACGACAAGGGCCAGCTGATGACCTTTGTCGAGGCCTGCCGCGCGTGGAAAGCGGTGAACGGCTCGCTGCCGTGTCGCATCACATTCTTCTTCGAAGGCGAAGAGGAATCGGGCTCGCCCTCGCTGATTCCCTTCATGGAAGCCAACGCCGAGGAGCTGAAGGCCGATATCGCACTGATCTGTGACACCTCCATGGTGTCGCGCGGTGTTCCGTCGATCTCCTCACAGCTGCGCGGCATGCTGAAAGATGAATTCACCGTGGTCGGCCCACGCATCGACCTGCATTCCGGCCACTACGGCGGCCCCGGCCTGAACCCGCTGCGCGAACTCAGCCGCATTGTCGCCTCCTTCTATGACGAGGAGACCGGAAAAGTCGCCGTTGAAGGCTTCTATGAAGGCGTGCGCGAGGTCCCCGCAGACCAGCTGCGCCAGTGGGAAGGCTGCGGCTTTGACGAGAAAGACTACCTCGACAACGCCGGCTACACCCAGGCGCATGGCGAAAAGGACCGCTCGGTGCTGGAACAGCAATGGGCCCGCCCGACGCTGGAGGTGAACGGTCTCTGGGGCGGCTACAACGGCGCGGGCTCCAAGACCGTGATCCCGTCAGAGGCGCATTGCAAGATCACCTGCCGCCTGGTCGGCGACATGGACCCGGACGCGTTGCGGGTGAAGGTCCGCAACCATGTGGAGGCACAGCTGAAACCCGACTGCAAAGTGGTCTGGAACAACGAGCTGGAGGGCTCCCGCGCCTCTGTCATGGACATCACCCGCCCTGAATTCACTGCTGCCCGCGCGGCGCTGTCCGACGAATGGCAGCGTGAAGCCGTGTTCTGCGGCATGGGCGGCTCGATCCCGATCGCGGGCTTCTTCAAATCGATCCTGGGCATGGAATCGATGCTGGCAGGTTTTGCCAATGACGACGACGCCATCCATTCCCCGAATGAGAAATACGACCTGAAAAGCTTCCACAAGGGCATCCGGTCCTGGGCCCGCATTCTGGACGCACTGACCAGCAAGTAACTTCAGGCAAACGGGCGGGCCAAATCTCCTTTTGGGAAATCGCCCGTTCAGCAGGCCGCCAGCCGGGCAATCCGCCCTGCAAAGCCGCCGCCTGCTGTGCACCCTGCGCGCAACGCCGCCACAGGGGGCTCCTCCCGCCCGTCATCAGGGCCCCAGGGAGCCCCTCTTCCCGTTGGGCGTGGCGCCGCCGATGGCGGCGCGAGCATTCCCCCTCCGTCCTGGCTCCACAGCCCAGTTTCAAAGACCATTTTCACAGACCAGGCGCCGTCTCAAAGCCGGATCAAAGACGGCAAACCGGCGTCTGCTGTTTGTTTTGCCCACGGTATTAAGACTTGCTTATCGCTCTTGCGATAGCCTTGCACAAACACGTGAACGCATTGCAGACGGAGGCAAAGATGACGCAAAGCAGCTACAAGCGCCCGCCAGGATTCGAGGGCACTCAAACCGACCCGGAAGAGAGCTACCGCGCCGGTTACCAGCACGGCACACGGGTGCTGCTGCGCTACCTGGAATCCCACCCGTCCCCGGACCTTGGCCGCCTCAAGACCTGGGTCGACTCGGAGCTGACCGGCTGGCGCCATGACACGGAGGCAGAGCCGAACCCGCCTGCCCTGTGACGTCCGCCTGTGGCTGTGGCAGGATGCTTGCCCCTCAGCGCGCCGGCCGTCAGGCTGGCGCCATGACCCAAGCGATTCTGACAAACGGCGCGCTGCTGGAAAAATTCCTAGCTCTGGAGACCCGCGTATGGGACGCCATGGTCCTTGGCGACCGTCAGGCGGATGAGCACATGCTTTCTGACAGCTTTCTCGGCGTCTACCCCAGTGGCTTTGCAAGCAAGGCCGATCATTGCGGCCAGTTGCAAGAGGGGCCGGCGATCGCCGAGTACGAGCTGAGCAGCGCCTGCTTACGCTGTATCGGCAATACCGCAGCGCTGCTCTCCTACCGCGCATCCTTCCGGTCATCCGGCTCAGCGGACTGGAAAGTAATGCTGATCTCTTCACTTTGGGAAAAGGAAGGCGGGACGTGGCTGAACACCTTCAGCCAGGACACCCCGGAAACAGGCTGCACAATGCACGGCTGACATCTGTGTCATGTTTCCGGACGGCTGAATATCCAAGATAGGAAAGTGGCGCGGTTGACGGGGCTCGAACCCGCGACCCCCGGCGTGACAGGCCGGTACTCTAACCAGCTGAGCTACAACCGCGCATAGGCCTTTCGGCTGACCGTTTCCGGCCTCTTAGTCCCCTCCGGGGCGGACCCTGAAACGTCAGGATGGCGGGCGAAAGTGGCGCGGTTGACGGGGCTCGAACCCGCGACCCCCGGCGTGACAGGCCGGTACTCTAACCAACTGAGCTACAACCGCGTTTTCACCTTGCGGCGGACTGTTTCCAGTCCAATCCCCTCCGGGGCGGTCTCTGTTTAACCCCGAGAAAGGGTACAGCAGTGGCGCGGTTGACGGGGCTCGAACCCGCGACCCCCGGCGTGACAGGCCGGTACTCTAACCAACTGAGCTACAACCGCCCGCTGCACTTTCAGCATCGCTGCCGAATGTTGGGCTGTAATATTCCCCGCCCCCCGCACCGTCAAGCGGTGTTTTGCCTTTTTCAGAACTTTCCCGAAAAAAATTCCGCCACGCCGCGCAAGCGGCTGAAAATAAACAAAAATACCCGAACCACGCATGCAGATGTCATGCATGAAAACATTCAAGAACGAAGGGGAATGGTGGGTCGTGAGAGGCTCGAACTCCCGACATCTTCGGTGTAAACGAAGCGCTCTACCAACTGAGCTAACGACCCGATGAGCGGGGATTTAGACAATGCCGCTGGGCAGCGCAAGGGGGGATTTCAGTTTTTTTATCGAAACCGGCACCTTATTCCAGAACGGTTTCCGCGCCGTCTTCCAGCACATAGACGCAGCCCTGACCGTTGGGCAGAGACGCCATCCCGTCACGTGGCAGACCGCAGACAATGCCGCGCATCACCTGCCCCAGCAGCCCGTGCGCAACCACCACCGACGGTTCGGTCAGAGCGTGCATGAAATCAAGGATACGAGCGTGGAAACGCTCATAGCCCTCGCCGCCCGGGGCTTCGCAGAACAGATCCAGGTTACGTGGATTGGCGCCATGGATCTGCGGATACTGCGCGGCAACTTCTCCCAGGGTCATCCCCTGAAAGGCGCCGGCATAAGCTTCGGCCAGCCGTGGGTCTGTCTTAAAGGGCGCCCCGCCCAAGGCAATATCAGCCGTCTGCTGCGCCCGCCCAAGAGGAGATGCATAACAGGCAGGTTTCTGCGCCATCACCGGCACCATCAGAGCGGCCTGACGGCGCGCGTGCTCCACTCCCAGAGGTGACAGCGGTGATTCCAGCTGCCCCTGTATGCGTTTCTGCGCGTTCCATTCTGTCTGCCCGTGCCGCAACAGCCAGATCTTCGGAAATTCCATGATGTGCTCCCAGCCCGTTCTTGGGCAAATTGGTAGCGGGACACGGCGGCAGGCGGAACCCCGGAAACAACAAAAGGCGCTCAACCAAATCCAGGAGCACCTTTCAGAAAGATGGTGGGTGATAAGAGATTTGAATTTTCCGCCGCATCAATGTTTTCAATAAGTTACACCCTGATTTGTAACCGTGTAACCGGCCTCAAAATGGGTCAGTGACGTGGCGTCAGAATTTCACTCACTGAATTCCTCCCGGACTTTAGCTATCATCAAGCGCTTTCAGATCTCGTAGTTTCTTAAATGCCTCACGCACCTCGCCACTTAGCTGAGCCCCACTATCCTTCAATCTTTCAACTTCAAACTGAGCCTCTTCAATGTCTTCCCTATCACCATACTCATATGCTTCTTCCAATAACTGCATAGCGCCTCGCAAGGCCATTTCGTTCTCCATTCTCAACCTTTTTAACGCCGACAGATACTTTCCATTCGCATCAATTCCTGACCTTTTCGAGAAATTATTATTTTCCAGATACTCTACATAGCTGTCCGCTATTAGTCTCTTTCTCTCTTTAAGATTGGGAGCATCAACTCCACTCCTGATCGCCCAATTTCTAAACGCCTCTCTTGCCTCTTTGACATTCCTTGCGACATTTCCTTGCTTAGAGGCGCGACGCTCGCGGGCATTTTTCTCCGCCTGAACTTCACCAATCGTTTTCTGGCTAATACTGGCACCCAACTGATTGGCAGAAAACTTTAGAAAACTCTCTGGAGTATAGATTAGAATGCTTTGTCCGGTTTCGCTGCAAAACTCGGTAATTAGTTCGGGTCTAGGTCCAACCGTTCTACCATGCACTATACGCCACCAGTCTTCCTTCCGGTCGTCAGTGACTAGGATAACCGATGCATCATCATGCTTCGCCTTTTCGATGGTCTGCCTCCATAGCAGGTAGTCACCAAAATTTCGTCTCCTTTCAGTCGAAGACTTAGGTTCTTTTACCTTCTTGGCATCCTTATAGCCCGGCGGAACTTCACCCGCGAACCTGGCCTCTCCTTCTTCGAACCTCTTCTTTAAGTCCTCTTCAGAGTAGGCCACTCCTACCCGCCCATCGAAAATATCTGCAATGGTATTTAGCGTTTCATCCTCCTTGAAACGCCCCTTAATATCCTTGCTCCGCTCCTCGAATTCTTTTGAAATAGCTTCGACAACACGATCAAGGTCCCCTGAGTTCTTTTCCGAGATAAAGGGATGACCACGCTTTTTCGCAAACTTCGCTTTGATGACCTCAATTTCTTTTAGTGTTATCTCATACGCCTCCGCCTGCTCATGCAGAACGGTATGCCGATTGGCTAGGAACTCATGCGCGCATTGCTCAGGAATCCAAACCCGATCTTTGACATCACTCAACAACCTCAAGAACTCTTGCGTTGCGTCACCGGAGTATCGGTAAAGGTTTAGCAACACATTAGCATCAAAGACAAAGGTCGCGCTTTTCCATAGCTCGCTAATTGTCTCCTGACTTTCCCCAAAATGGCCTTTGAACTGTGATCGCATGGAACGCCTCAAGTAGAATCTTCTCCGGCGACACTGAACACTAGCTCACCCTGGCGCAACCCTAACCAGAACATCCAACCAATGAAAAACCCGCCAGCTTGCACCGGCGGGATCACAATACTGGTTGAGCTGAACTAAGCTGCTATGAAGTGCCCTGTCCAATCATCTCGCCGAGCACTATCTCAGCCAAGATCACAGCATTCATGCCGCCGAGCTGAGTGCGCTTTGTCTGCCCCGCATAAGTGACAAACAGAGTGCCCTTCGCAGTGCTATAGGTTCCGCTGTAAGTCTTTCCGTTACGGGTGATGGAAACAGGGTTCATGCAGCTTCCCTTTCCTCTTCTGGCATCTCTCCATTGACTTCGACATTATCCAGCACAGAGGCAGGCCAGATATTTCCGATCTCGCCCAGGGCGGTCACAACTTCGGTCCTGGGGCAAACCGCCGGATTGTCCTGAAAATCCATCTTGGCAGTGAGCGCTTTGACTAGCGCTTCATATGTTTCGTCTGGCAGGTAGTGTTCTGCGATCTGCATCGAAATTTTCCCTCAAGTGAATTGCAATGCGCAACGGCTCGCACAGGTTGATTCTGGCTGCAAGAGGGAAAATTTCCGTAAGTCATTGTTTTCATTGTAAGTAAACCCTTACTTACACCTAAAAGAAAACCCCATGCCGGGTGACCTACATAGAGGATCCGCCATGGGGTTACGGCTAAGTGACCACCCTAGCCTTTGCTTGCAAGTGTTATAGTATAACAATTTCTTCAGATACACAACGTCAGAATGCCCCGTAGTCAGGATTATCTTCGTAAGGGCCGGGGTCTGGCTGGCGGAGACGCCGTTTTTCATGACGTTGCTTCAGCCCCTCAGCGATCTGTTGTTCAGTCCACCCCTTCTTTTTCATCCGGCGGCCCCACCTCTTGTCCGCCTCACGGTCCTTGTCTTCCTGAGTGGCACAGCTGCGTTCTTCACGCTTCCGCTCGGCATCACGGGCCTTGGCGTTCTTGTCGTGCTCTTCGCGGGTCTTTCCCGGCACCTTGGTATAGGCCCTGACTTCGCGGCCTTCCTTGGCGGCAATTTTGTCCGCGTATTCCTGGCGCTGGCGATCTAGCTGCTTGTCATACTCTTGAGGGTCGCGCTCATACCTCCAGCGGGTATTATTCCGCGCTTCCTTCCTTGCTTCGTTATCGGCTTCGATCTGGAGACGCGCGGCTTTCACCGCGTCACGTAAGTTTCGCGGCGCATCCGGGTCGTTGTCTGCTATAGTCATGGGTGGTCCTACTTAGCTTTGGGGTCAGCGTTCCGGCGCTGGCCCCTTTCTTATCCCGGCTGCGGTATCGCCATGTCGATCAAGCGCGCGAACTCGGCAGTAAGACCACGGTCAAACACCTTGGCCTCACTATTGGCCGGGATAGAAATTGCGATTCCCTGCCCTTTCCCCTTCAAACCGAAATTCATCTGCTTGTCAGAATTCATGCTGATAACTGTTTTCTCGTCACGCTCACCATCCAGAAAGCCGCGTATCTCAGTCGCGAGACGGGCCGCGTCTTCAAATGAGAATCCGACAGTCTCCCCGTCGTCGAACTTAACCGCCAAGCCATCCGGCAGCGCGTTAATTTTCACACCGGGAATTTCGTGGGCAATAAGACCCTCGTTCTGCGCGAACTCAACCAGCTTGGCGAGAACCTCGCTCATGTTCACCGCGCCCATGTTCGCGGCCATTTGCTTGAGCTGGGTGATACGTTCCTGGGGAACCTTCAAAGTAGGGTGATTAGACATTGGGTATCCTTGTTAGTTTGGCTGACCTGAATATAAGGGAATACCCTTACCGCTTCAAGGCGAATTACACCGACGCGGATAAACCCAGCCCAGTGAGCCGCACCAGAAACCAAACGCTATCCGGGACAGGAAGGAAGAAACCCTATCCGGGAAGGACTCTTATAGCCGGAGAGGCTCAGCGTGTCCGTCCGAATTTCTTGCACCGTTATAAATACCCTTATTTTACTATACATATATAACAAGCAAGAAATTCGGACGGACACGCCAAAATTCGCCCCTGCTCCGGCCACCCAAGACTTTCGGACGGACAACCCCATACCCTGCCAGGCGAGCAAAACCATTACCTTCCCGGATAGGGCTTCAGCGCCGCCGGTTGTTCATCATGTTGCCAGGACGGCTCTGTTTTCTTAGCTCATCCACCACCACGCCACGCATGGTCATTTCCATTTCGCGTGAAATGCGCCGGGCAAGTTCTGCGTTTTGTTCCGGCGTTCCTGCGGATCCCTCCACCGTCACGGGCGCGTTGATTGTGATCACCTGCCCGGCCTCTTCTGCAGCCCCAGAACGGCCCGCCACCCCAGCTTTCAGAGGTGCACGACCACCGGCATACCCACCAGCGGAAAAGCCCCTCTTAGCAGCGTTGTGCAGTGCCTCTAGCTGGGGCACGCCAATCGCCTTGGTGGCCTCTTTGCTCATCACGTATTCACCGCGATGCACTACCCCGGCAGGTTCGAACTTTCCGCCGTGGCCAGTATATCCGCCAGCAGCAAAACCGCCGCCCAGGATTTTAAGAAAGCCGCCGAATATACCGCCGGCTCCTTCCGCCATTTCCAACATTCGCTTCTGAAAGCTGAGTTTCAGGATTTGCAAGATCAGTTGCCCGACTGCCTCTTTTGCGGTCATTGCCCCAGTCGCCATGCCAGTGAACACGTCGGTGATTGATTGCGCCCCTGCCCGGCTGGCATTCTGCACCTCCTGAATGCGCTCTGCGGCGAGGTCAGCGGAACCTGCCGCTGCCACATACTGCCCAGCCAGGGCGTCGATCTGGGCGCGCAACTCTGGCGTATCTGCCAAGCCCGAACGCTGAGCGGCAGCCAGCAGTTCTGCTTTGGTTCGGGCAAGTTCAAGCGCATTGGTGTGGTTTTGGCGAACACCTGTCAGCTCTGCCAGGGCCTGAGCCTCATGGCGCAATGCTGCCGTCTCTTCTGCGATGGCGGAAATCTCTCTTTCGAAATCGCTCTGGCTTCTGCCGCCAGCACGGTTTTCCGGCGGCAAGCCAAAGTCGATATTACTGGGCGCACTGCGCGGCCTGCGGCTTGTCACCGGGGCCGTAGAAGTGGCGGTCGAGCTGCCCCAACCGTCAAAACCGCCGCCCTGCGTTCTAGGGTCTCCCCCACGCCCGGAATAGACCGCTTCATTTGTTCCGCCATCAGCAGTCGCGCCAGGCAGGGCACCACGCAGCTCACGGGCTTTCTTGGCAGCGGTAGCCAGCCTCTCAATAAGGCTACCCACCCCGGAAATGACATTGGAGAACTCGGCACGGTCAACCGCTTCGATGTTGCCCAGGGCCGTTTGCGCGGTAGTGGCAGCTTCACCCATGCGCTTTTCGAAGTCGTCAGCCCTGATAGAGCCATCAGCTAGCGCATCGGTCAGACTGCGCATTTCGGTGGCCGCTGAAACAAGCTGATCGGCAACGGCGTCGTAGCCGAATGCGCGCATCGTGTTCGCAGCCTGCATCAAGCCTGAGCTCTGGCCGTTGGCGAAATCACTCAGGCGGTCATACTCAGCGCGCAGCAGATTGATCTTGTCCCGGTGCTCATCAACGGCTTCGCTGTCTTTCGCCAGCGCATCTGCAACACCATCACCAAGCAAGCCCTGAGCCTGATTATGTGAGCGGAACAGGTCATCAATGTCTGTGCGTAAGGTGGCAATCTTGACCGACGCATCAGCAGCACCGACTGCTACGCGCTTGAAGAAATTCCCGACCCTGGTTTGAAGGGCAGCAAAGCGCCGGTCCAGCTCCTGGGCCTTTTCGATCAGCTCAGCGTCCAGCACTGCGCCGGTATCATTTGCCGCCCGGATGGTATTACGCAGGGTGCTTTCGCCACGCCCAACCAATTCGACAAAGCGCTCACCAGCACTGCCACCGAAAATCTCATCAGCGATGCGGATACGGGCAGCTTCGTCCAACTGTTCCATGCGCCCGATGATCTCAAGCAACAATTCGGACGGGTCTTTGAGCTTTACCTTGAGCTGATCGGAGCTGAAGCCCAGCCGATCAAAGGCTTCTGCTGCCGGTCCCTTGCCGGTGACAATTAGCTCATCGGTGCGAAGCTGCATCTCTTTCAGACCGTCAACAATCTGATCAATGCCGATACGATTCTGCCTGCCGACATAAGACCATTCCTGCAGCGCCCGGACGCTCACCCCTGCCCGCTTGGCTTCGTCGCCGATCTGGGCAGTTGTCCTGACTATCTGATCCATGTTGTTCGTGACACTGGAAAGAGCGCCAACAGTCAAACCACCGACCAAACCGCCAGCGATACTGGGGCCAAGCTTCCGGAATGTGGCTAGAATGCTGTCGCCAGCTTTCCCATAAGTATCACGCAGCCGATCCGCACTGACACGCGCCCGGCGCTCCATTGCAGCCGCAGACCGCTTTTGCATAGCGTTTGCGCGCTTAAGCCCCTTTTCGAGTTTATCTACTCGCGCCTCAAGCGGGACGATCAGGCCGGGCATCGTTACATCATTCATGCTGCTTCCTCCAAAATATCGGCGAGGGATTTGAAATTCGGGTCACTGTAGTGCGACTTGTTGCTTTCGCCTGCCACGGCACGATGCACGGCCATTGCGGCAGCGACGGCGCCATCAATGCGGTCGGTCTTCTTGCCCTTGTGCATCCGAACAAGGCCGTTTGTTTCGTTCCGGCTAGCCACTACGCTGTCGAAGTGGTGGCGCAAAACGGGGTGGCCGTCGTGGCGTATCAACTGGCCGTTGACAGTGCGCTCAAGGTCACCAATGGCAACACCCATTGAAAGCGGTGCCTGCCGGTGCTCGATTACCGGAAGGCCGTCGTCATACAGGCGCTGCATGGTCTGGCGCGCAAGGTGGGGGTCAAATGCGATCTCCTGCACGTCGTGGTCCGCCGCCAGTTCGCGTATGTGATCCTCTACGGCTACCGGATCGATGATTGGGCCGGGTGTGGCATTGATTAGCCCATCATCGCGCCAGCGCTCATAAGGCACACCATCACGTTCACTACGCTCTTTCAGGTCTTCCTCAGGAACGAAAAACCACGGCTTAATTGTAATTTGACCATTATCATACTTCCACGCGGCAACCACGGCGGCGGTGTCGCCGTTCTTCGCCATGTCCACACCTACCCAGCACGGCAGCGTTTTAAGATCGGTCTCGTCATCGTCAAAACATCGGGTGTCGTAAGTGGTCATATTGAACAGCGGGTCACGGCTGTTTCCGTGCCAGATATTCAAGTTGTATTGCTGGAAGCTGTAGCGTTCCGCCGGGTGGTCTTCAGCCTCTTTCGCCAAACTGCGCAGCCCAGACAGGCTGGGGAAGCCGTGCTTAAGGCCAGGATTCACCCGATGCCAAACGTCTTCGGCCTGCCAGTCGTCATCCGGCTCAGCGGCGAAAATGATCGGCAAGAATTCGGGGTTGTCGATCTCACCCAGGGCGACACGCCGGGCATAGTTATACTGCTCTGCGGCCAGCGTTTCATGCCCCCGGCCAGCCGTGGTCGCAATCACCAGCAGGCTGTCATCAGTCTTAGCAAGACCGGATTTCAGGGCTTCCCATAGATCCCGGCCCTTCCAAGCGTGGATTTCATCGGCCAGCACGAAAGCCGGAGTTGTGCCGTGCTGAGCGCGACCATCGCTGGACACAGCGCGCAGCCGCGCACCGGTATCAAGGTGGGTGATCTGCTTGGCGCTGTTGAATGCATCGTGGATCCGTGTTGCCGCGACAAGGCGCTTGTCCTGCCGGATAATGTCGGCGGCCTCACGAAAACCGATACCAGCCTGTTCCCGATCAGACGCAGCAAAGATCACCTGCCCGGCGGGCACTTTCTCAGGGCCGATCACATGTAGCAGAGACAAGGCGGCGGCCAAACTCGTCTTCCGGTTCCCGCGCGGTAACATCAGGAACACTGTCTTCACGATGCGCCGCCCGTCGGCGTGGCGCGGCCCATAGATACGGCGCACAATGCGCTCTTGAAATGGAGCAAGCTGGAAAGCTCGGGGGTGCCGATTGACGTTTGCTGCGTTGGGTGCGCGGTTCGTGTTCAAAGCCGCCGGGTGACGCAGCAGACGCAAGAACCGAACGGCGCGCTCTCCATGTCCTAACGGATCAGGGATGGTGCTGCCGTCGTCAAGCCAAGCCGGGTATGTGCTGGCGGTGCTCAAGGTCACACACCCAACGGGTTGTCGGCATCGTCATCATCAGGCAGCCCTGCCCCAATTCGGGCACGGCTGGTCGGTGTCAGGCCATATTCGGCGGCGAACTGGCGCGCGGTTTGGGCCGCCCGGTTCATGACGCCGAAAAGGCGCACATCAATTGCACCACCAGCAGCAGCGCGTTCTTCTTCGATCTGACGCACGGTGCCGATCATGCTGCAATAGGTCTCCACCCCGGCCAAATCGCCCTTGGTGATAATCCTGCGCCCGATGAGCTGGGGCATGATCCGCTTCCATTCCGCCTTAGCGTGGGGCGCCAGATATTTCGGCACCGGCGGGGCTTTGGTCAGTGCCTCGGTGTCAGCAGTAAGCGGCGGCTTCACACCGCGTGAATGCACGCTCATGCGACCTCCGAACAGCGCAGCTCAAGACCACGTTTCCGCCCCAACTCTACAATCTCGTCAATGTCATAGCTAAGGCCGTCACAGGTCACGCGGTCGGCAGTAATGATCCCCGGCAGATACCGGATGCGAAAAACTGCATTGCCACTCGCAGCCTCACCGAACCCGGTCAGATATTCATCGGCGCTGCGCTGAATCAGCTCTGCCCGAACGGTCGCAACGGGTGTCCAAACCTTTGAAACCGCACCGGATGCCGCCACGGTTTCGACCTCGCGAGTGATGGTGATCTGGCGATCTAGTTTACCTGCCCGGATCACGGTCACACCCTCCACCGCAGCACGCCCTCAACGGTCCCCACGCCGTGGCAGTAAGCCCGTTCCGGGTCAGGGTCGCGCATGTAGGCGAAGCCAGGGCGTTCATAGGCATCAATGCCCACCGTGGCGCTGGCCGGTGCATCCCAAAGCGCGACAGATGCCGCCGCGCCGATCTGCCGGGCCATATCCGCGCCGTCTTCCAGCGCCCAGATGTGCAGGTCGATGAAAACACGCGTAAGATACTGGCCGCCGGCCGCCCTTCCCAAGTTGATCATCTGGGGGTTCGCCAGGATGATCGTAGGCAGCTTGTCCGGGCGCGTCGAACCGGCCCGGATGTGATCGGCAGGCACAAGGGCGCTCACCTCAGGGTGCGCCACCAGCGCGGCCCGGATTGCGGTCTGAAATTCAATGCTGGGGTCGATCATTCGTCACCCTCCGCCGCCTTACGCACTGCCTGCCCGATTGCGCGCTGGATACGGCGCAGGGCCTTGGGCTTTGCCAGCCGGTAGCCGGGCCGCATGAACGGCTGAGCCTCCTGCTTGACGGTGCCGAACTCCTGCAAATGGCCGTGGCGCACCTTCTCGTTTCCGGCGGTTACAAGGGCCTGATTGCTGCCAGCGGTGCGCTTACCGCCGCCCTCGGCATAGCCCGGAGTGGTCTGGCCGGGTGTGGTCACGGTGATGGACGCCTTCAGGTCGCCGTCATCCACCGGCACCAGGGCGCGCTGCGCCGCCGCGACGTCCTCGGCACCTTTGATCAAGGCGGGCTGCACATCGCGCACCACGGCCGCAGGAATGGCTTTCAAGCGCTCGCTCAGGATGCGCGACTGTTCTGCTAGGCTCTTAGGCTTCGACATAGCCAGTCACCTGTTTGCAGTAGGGAGCCAAAAGCTCATGGACGCCGAACGGCACCACGCGCTGCGTTACATCGCTGGCGGCTTCGCGCGCCTCATACCAGAAGGCAGCGAGCTGCAAAGCGGCCTCGGTCAGCACCGCGTTTCCAGCTTCGAAAGGGTAGCCGGTGAAGTTGCCGATCCAGATTTCAGCAGCGTCCAGCTTGTGTGCAAGCAGGGCGTCATCAAGATCATGGTCAAGATTGAGCTGCGATTTCAGCAGCGCAATCGGTGTCAGTGCGGCCATCAGCACGCTTCCTTTTCTGAAAAACTTATTTTCGGTCTGTCTTGTGCGGACCTCCCCCCGCCGGTCCCCTTCGAGGGCATAAAGTCGAAGACCACCCCCACCCTGTTCTTCCTCACGCGGCTGTGCTTACCGATCAGCTCTTCCGGACTAGGCGCAGCATCAATCAGGGTGCGCATGCGAGTGCGAAACGCATCTGGATCAATACCGGCGAGTTCGCACACCAAGTCGCAATCTCGATTGGGAACAGTCAGGTAGCGCCGCGCGTCCATGATTGCATTGATCTTTACGGCGGTGCTGCCACGCACGCCGCGTTCACCGACAAGCGCATCTGAGATAGCAATCAGCAGCACCTCAACCCAAAGGGACTGCGTTCCATTACGCTCCACGGTGACGCTCCTGCCGCTGTTTCCGGCGGCTGTGACAGGAAGTGCACAGCGGCTGCCAATTGCTGCGATCCCAGAACAGACGGTCGTCGCCACGATGCGGGATGATGTGATCAACCACGGTCGCTAGCGAACCACAGCCGGGCCATGCGCAACGGTCATTGATTCTGAGAAAAGCGTCACGGGCTGCGCGCCACTTGCCGCCATAGCCGCGCTGTGAGGCCGTGGGGCGGCGCCTGTCATGGCGTCTGTTGCGTTCACGGGTGCGCTTGATTTGGCAGGAACAGCGCTCACCGTGGGGCACGATGTTGCCGCAGGAACAGATATGTGGAGGACGCGGCATCAGACTGTTTGCCCCACTTTCTGCGCGCTAACAGCTTTCAGCGCCATTAGCCCGGCACGGTCGAATTCAGCATCAAGACCTTGGGCTTCGTTCTGCTTACGCTGCTCATCGGATGGGCCGTCTTGGTCTTCGTCAGGTGAGCCATGCAGCACTTTCATCCAATCTTCATGGCCTTCCAGCGCCAGAAAGATTTCGGGAAGAGTGGCATTCCATGCCTCTTGAGGTGTCCAGCCTAGTTGCCCAGTCACCCGCTTGAACAAACTGGCATAAAGGTCTGTCCAAGCGACAAGTTCTTCTTCTTCGTTGGCGGCCTCTTTGCTGCCGCCAGTGAGTGTCAGGCCCATAACCAGAGCAAAAACGGGGCCGATACAGGCCTGCTGAACGTCACGTATCGAGCTTTCCGCCAAACTACGCAGCACTGCCTGAGCGGCGTCCTTATCAGTTGCAGCGAAGGCAATGACATTGCGCACCGTGGTTATGTCGAACTGATGGATTTTGGCCAGCAACGCCGGGAAGCCATTGTGCAGGGCTTCCAGGCGTGTCGCGGCCCGCAAAGACGGCCTCAGCCATACGGTGTTGCCACCGCAGGCCAAGGGAATGTCATATGCAGGGCGGAAGCTCATGGTGGCTTAGGCGGCCACTTTAAGCTTGATGAACCGGTCAGGGTGGGTCAGGTCAGCACCAACACGCTTCCGGGCATGGAAACGCACCTGACCATTTACAGCCAAGCTGAACGGGTCACGCAGCATATTCAGACCAATGCGGTCAACGATGCGATAGCCGGACATGTCGCCAAACAGGATCGGAAACTTGTCAGCGCCGATATCGTCCATGTCAGGCATTTCAACCACCGGACGGCCCAGCAGGGTCGAGGGTGCACCTTCGCTGATCGGATCAAGCACCAGATAGCGCCCATTGTCATCTTTCCACTGGCGAATGACAGCCAGCGTGTTGCGGTTCATCATCCAGACGCCGGACTGCGCGTAGGTGGTGGCGATCTTGTGATACATGGCAATGATCACGTCAGCCGGGTTCGATGCCGGGAAGTTCGCGGCAACGCCAGTTTTGATTTCGGCAATATCGGCAGCAGTCATGATGCCCATAGGCTGACCAGCACCGGTGCCTTTCACGAATGCCAGACCTTCGGTCTTGCTGAACGATTCCGCGAAGTCAGACAACAGCTCGCCTTCAAGGCCATAGGCGTTGTCTTCCAAGAGCTGATTGGAAACGTCGGTGAAGGTCGCCAACTCGTGCGGGGTCATTTTGACCTGTTCAAAGGTCATACCGGACGCGGTGCGATTGCCGGTCTCAGTCACCCAGGTAGCAGCCGTGCCGGTCACGCGGCGCGGATAGGTGATCGACTCGGCAGAAATGTTCACCACCTTGGCGTATTTGCGGATAGGCGAATACTCGTTCAGCAGCTTGATCAGCTCGTTGCCGGTTTCTTCCGGTGCCAGGTAGCCGCCGTTGGTGTCATTGGCGACGGTCAGGGCTTTGATCTCGTCCGGGCTGATGCGCTCAACACCACGGCGCAGGAAGGCTTCGAATGCTTTGCGCTCAGTGTCTGCACCGGTGGTGATATGAACACCCTGCGGACGGTTTGCCTTGGCTTCCAGCCGGTCCAGGCGGTCTTTGATCTCGTTGAAAGCCTTGGTGTCCACCTGGGGAACTTGCGGCGTGTCATTGGCCGGGGTTACAGCCTTTTCTTCAGTCTCGATTTCCTCGTTTTCCACTTTCGGGGTCTCCTTGAGGTTCTGGGGTTTTGCTTTCACTTCAGTGATGCGCGCGGCGGGATGCACCGGGCGCTTGCAGAGGGAAATTTCAGTGACGGTAACGGCCTTGAAGGTGCGTCCGCCGTCGGCGCGCGTTTCGAACCCGTCATGCCGGAAGCCAATGGACAGGCCGGTGATCACGCCTGCTTTCAGATGACGCCGGGCTTTTTCCGCAGGGGAGATACCTTCGACAAACAGGCGGCCCTTCACTTCAAGGCCACGGTCTGTTTCAGCGAAACATTCCCACGTGCCAACAACCTGCCCTTGATCATGCTCCATGCAAATTGGCAGTGCTGCTGGAAAGGAAAACGCGCCTTTCTCGATCACATCACCAACAGAGTCAGGCGAAAACGGCCATGCAATGCCGCTCACTACCCCTGCCTCGTCTGCTGCGATCTGCGCTTTGATTTCAATGCGTTCGCTCATCGGTCGCCTGCGCCCCCGCCACCGTAGTTCTCGGGATC
Organism: Leisingera sp. S232; assembly: GCF_049800895.1. NCBI lineage: Bacteria > Pseudomonadati > Pseudomonadota > Alphaproteobacteria > Rhodobacterales > Roseobacteraceae > Leisingera > Leisingera sp. S232. The sequence continues at coordinate 52,027 of NZ_JBNAFX010000001.1, forward strand.
GGCCTCAACCTCTGCCGGATCAGGCGTCTCAACAGGCTTCTCGGTCACAGACTCCAGGCCATCGGCGTCGATGCCGCCGGAGATCATCATTCCGCCCACGATGATAGGGCCGCCGTAGACGATCTGCACAGCCTGCCCCTGTCCGTTTTCAGATGTCGGGCCGGTGAGGGTGAAGCTCTTGTGATCCTCTGCCGCCCGGCTTTGGGTTTCACCGGCGAGCAAGGAAGAGACGCCGGCCACCGACAAGGCCAATCCGATCTGGCCAATCGCATTACCCCAGGTCGTTCCAGTGGCTGCACCTGCAATGATCGGATTGGCTAGGAGAGGTGCTGCGCCACCGGCTGTAATTGCAAGGAGCGTTGCGCCTGCGATGACTTTAAGAACCCCGCTGCTGTTCTTTGCACCATCAATGTCGGGCATGATGTGCAAATCGGCATTGCCCAACCTCATTTCTCTTACGGCTTCCTCGTCGAGACACATTCCTGTCTCGGGGTCGCCACGCAGAATGACCCAACTGCCCTCTCTGATGTCGTTCAGGAAATCGGGGAAGTTTGCAGTAAGAGCTGCAAGCGCTTCCCCGGCAGTCATGATTTCCAGGTCAAAGGACTCGCCATACTTGGCAAGCCCGCCATGAAGATGAACCTTACGCATCGCTGGCACCGTTTAAGGCCGCCGCCATGTCGCCGGAGGCAGCAGCCTCAAAGTTAGGTGCAGGCTGCTCATCTTCGGTATCGCCACCCCAGCGAGCATTCAGGATATCCAATGCCAAGGGAAACAGCTCATCAATTGGACGGTTCCGGGCATATGTGTCTACTAGCTGAGCTGACCGTTCTGGTTTCATGCCGCCACCGATCAGGCTGAGCCGAATGATCTCAAACAGATCCATCAGTTTGAACTGCAGGTAGAAGATGCGCTGATGAATTGCGCCGATACCCAGATCGGTGATGCGCTCAAGCTCCGCGATCATGTCATCTGTCAGCGCAAAGGTGTGTTCACCGTCACCGAAAAAGGCGGTGTGCGTCAGGTTCATGCGGCCGTTTCCTGCGTTGCACCAAGCCGCATGACCTGCACCGCGCCTCTGCCGATGTTGATTGCGAATGAATGAACCTGATCATCATCACGCAGAGCGGCCATGGCCAACAGGCCTGCTTCCGCACCCTGTGAAAGATCACGGTGAGCTTTTTCAGTAGCCGCCCGGGCCGACCCCCCGTCTTCAAAGCGAATGCAGCCGGGAAGAGAGTTGCCAATAAACTCGTCAACACACTTTTGAATTGCTGTGCTCAGAGCAGGCCTGAATTCGTTCTCTAGCGCGACTTCAAACGCTCGTGCATCTGCCTCCACAGTAAGGACGACATTTGACTCAGTGTTTTCGGCGGTCATTCGGGCTTTTCCTCCTTTGACGCAGCGGGGCCGGTCTTGATTGTGGTTGTCGTGGTGTAGGGGTTGGAAAGTTCGTCGCCGCCATCTTTGCGCGGCAGGTTTAGACCTGCCCGGACATCGTTTGCGGTCAGGACACCCATGCTGCGATATTGGCCATAGGCTGTTGCACGTGCCGCTGTATCGGTAGTCAGCAGGTCATCCGTCACAGCCTCAAAGTAGGCTCCCCGGCGTTCCTCAGGGGTCAGCAGACAACGGGCATAGGCACCTGCCCAATCGGTCAGCCACGGCTTGAGCGTGATCTGCATGAACTGCCGGGCCATTTCTTCGGTGTTCGACCAGGTGCCGCGCGATAGCTCAAAGAGCATGGTAGGCGGAACCCGAAACACGCGCGCAATTTCCCTGATCTGTTCAAGACGGTTCTCAGCGAACTCGGCATCGGCGAGCGTCATCGCCATAGGCGTAAACGTCGCACCATTATCCAAAAATCCGGGAAGACCAGTGTTTGAACCAGAGTGAACAAACATCCAGTCCTTAATGAAATTTTCCTTGGTTTTTTCAGCCAACGAATTGGGCCAGGAAACCGTCCCGGAAAGCCGGGTGCCATTTTTCAGCGAACGGCTTATATGCTGTTCAAACGTTATTGCCAGCGCGATTGCTTCCCGGCCTAGCGCGATCGGGGACAGACCACCGATTGCTTCAATGCGCAACACCTGATGATAAGCAAGCTTCACTTGCCCCTCGTCGGTCGAAACCATGTAATAGGGTTCGCCGTCGTTTTCCTCGAACCGCTGCACTTTGCCCGGTTTCAGCCGGTGCAACTCGTAAGGAGAACCATCGGAAAGCGGAACCACCTGAGCGTGACCTGCCCCGTGAAACAAGGCATCAAGGGTCAGTTGCTCGCGCAGCTCTGCCGCCGTAGTCCAAGGGTTCGCCTCATCATGAACCAGTCGGTAAGCCGGATGATCCTTCTGAGCCTCTTTGGTTTCACGATCATACAGTTTGAACGGAAGCGCGCCGATGGTTTCAGAAATCAACCCAACTGCGCATGCAACCGCAGGAACACGCATGGCATTACTGGGGGAAACAGTAACACCGGATGCCGTGGGCACTGCCCCAAACAGGGCCAATGCATCAGGATCAGTAAGTGTCAGCGCCTTTTGTTCGGTGCCGAAACCAAGTGCGTTTTTGAGCTTCTGAAAGGCCATGAGTTCCGCTGTGAATAGGTTAGCGTGGCAAAATTACCACACAAAGATTCGCGGCGAAACAGAAAAGTTATGTTATTACATTTCTAAAAACAACTCATACGCAGGCAGCTTGTTGATAGCGTTGATCTTGGCCTTCAAACTCACATCGCCGTAGTTCTCCGACGCAGTCTTTCCAGAGTGCCCTTGAATGGCATCATATATGCGAGCCGGAATATCTAGCTCAATGCACTGGCTCTTGAAGCGGTGCCGCCACGCGTGGGTGGGGCGCACCCCGTCCGGGACTAGGTCTTTGTCGCGCAACCATTCGGCCAGCCGGTTTGAAATCTGAGTGGCCTTGCTCTTGAATTGCTCCGCGTCGGTCCCGTGGTGGAATAGCGGACCCAGATCAGCATTCTTCACAAAGTCCACAAACCCCTCAGTAATGATCTGAGGATGCAACGGCACATCCCGGTATTCGCCTGTCTTGATCGTCCCGGCATCAGGGGTGAGCCGGGCAACCCACTGATCACCCTCTTGCCGAATGTCCTCTTTGCGAAGTTGAGTGATCTCCGTAACACGGGTGCCAGTGAAGGCTCCAAGGATAGGCACCCACCGCTTTGCCGCAGTCATGTGAGCGGTTTCTCGGACACGGCCCGTTTCGTCCTGATGTGGCACGTATGAGCGGGAAGCCTTGAGGATTTTCAGCGCCTCTGCATCAGTGAAACCCTTTTCGCGGGCGAGAACCTTCTTAGGCTTTGCCTGCTTCACCGTTACCGCGACATTCTCAGGCAGCCTATCATTCTCTACTCCCCAGTTCAGCAAAGAGCGGACTGTGGAAAGGTATTTATCGCTGACAGTGCGCGGCGACAGCTTCTCAACATTCAACAGGTGATCCCGCCACGCGATCACATCCTTTTTCTTGAGGCGGGCCGCATCGTCATGTTTGACGAACTTGCGCAGCTTTTCGACAGCCAAGCCAAGTTGCTTACCGCCATCGCTCATAGACCCTGTCTGCATGCGCATGGTCACATAGTCATTCCAGAGCTGTTTCATGCTGACCGGCTTGGGGGCTTCCTCCGGGGGCTGAGCGCCCCGAATAACCTGCGAGGCAGGTGTGCCGGTAAAATCACCCTCATCGCGCTCAGCAACCCGTGCCAGCGCTTCTAGCTCCGCATGACACAAGGCACGGGCAATCTCACGCCATTCGGTGCTGCCCGGCGTTGCGCTCAGGTTGCCAGCGGCCCGGAAGCGTTCGACCTGAGCGCCCACCAACTCGCCCAGCTCTGCGTCATTGGCTTTCCCAGCAATAGCGTAACGCAACCGCTGCACCAGCAGATCATCAATCCCCACCCCCGGCCAGCGGGGGTCATTGCGCAGTTCATCGTCTAAGGCGAGCCGCTGTGTGTAGTGGCTGTGCGCAAGCTGATCAGGTGCCAGCGGATAGCGTGCGGGAACAGCCTGCGGCTGCCCTGCCCTGACCTTCTGCTCAGCCTGGGCAATCTGGTGCTGAAGCTGGGCCACCGCGCCGGGATGAAGTTTAATGGCTTGCCTACGGTCGCCGCCCAGAGCGATGTGCAGTTCGCTCTTACCAACAATTCCGCGCAAATCTTTAGGCACAACGAGTCGCGCAAAATACCGCCCGTTTCGTTCTAGCCAGTATCTGAGCTTTCCAGCCATTCCCAACCCCGTTTGTAACCAAAGTTGTAACCTTGAAACGGACAAAGCCCCTTATTTGCAAGGGTTTTCTTTGTTTTCAAAGGGGTAGGATGGTGGGTGATAAGAGATTTGAACTCCTGACATCTTCGATGTGAACGAAGCGCTCTACCACTGAGCTAATCACCCGTGAGGCAGGCTTTTAACGGTCCGGTGCGGGCACCGCAAGAGGTCCAATGGAAGAATTTCACTGCTTCCCCGGATTTTCTCCAGTGGCAGTTTCCTGGCGTGTCCCTAGGGCAAGGACATGGCCCGCTTTTTATGCCCTCGCCGGTGCGGCGCAGCGTTTTCCACACAGGCCTATGGGCCGCATGCCAAAGGGGTTCGGGAAAGAATGCGCCCTGCCCGCTTTGGTGAAGCGGTCAGCAGGACGGCAGCGCATCACGCCGGATCATTGTACGCAGAGTAAAGCTGGAACGGGTGTTGCGGATGCCCGGAACCCGCATCAGCTGGCCCTCCAGGAACCGGTCAAAATCCGGCAGGTCCTCTGCCACCACCCGAAGCAGGATATCACGGGTGCCGGTCATCAGGTAGCACTCCATCACCTGATCGAACTTGCGCACGTCCGCTTCAAATGCCTGCAGCGCATCGGTGGACTGCCGTTCCAGCTCCACCGTCACAAAGATCGTCACCGGAAGGCCCATCCTAGCCTGATCCACCCGCGCCGAATAGCCGCTGATCACGCCGCTTTCTTCCAGATGGGCAAGCCGACGCGCGCAAGGCGTTGGGGAAAGACCTACCATCTCAGACAGTTCGGAAATCTTCAGCCGGCCGTTGCGCTGAAGCGCGGCAACAATCTTGCGATCAATCGAATCCATGGAGCTTCCCTCTAAAATTAGAGCTTCGCGCAGAGCATACCACCAAAATCGGGCAAAGCAGGAGCTTCTTTTGGTGAAAACCGGCGCTCAGCCGCTGTTACCATCCGGAAAAGCCTTGGAGGAGCCATCCAGATGACAGTGACCGCCGTTGCGTCCAGCAGCCACGAAGAGATTTACCGCGTCGAGGAGACCTCTGTGGGCCTTCTGGGTTTCATTGCCATACATTCCACCCGGCTCGGCCCGGCGGCGGGCGGGCTGCGCATGCGCCCCTATACCAGCGAGGATGAGGCACTGACTGACGTCATGCGCCTCAGCGAAGGCATGACCTATAAGAACGCCGCGGCAGGCCTGCCACTCGGCGGCGGCAAGGCGGTGATCATCGGCGATCCGGCCAAGGACAAGTCGCCAGAGCCGCTGCGCGCCTTCGCCCGCGCCATCGAAGGGCTAGAGGGCCGTTACATCACCGCCGAAGACATGGGTATGAGCCCGGCAGACATGGCGGTCCTGGCGGAAGAAACCCGCTTTGCGGCTGGCCTTGCCGACGGCGCCTTCGCCAGCGGCGACCCCTCGCCAATCACCGCCCGCGGCATTTTCAATGCAATCCGCACCGCCCGCGCCCATAAGCACGGCAGCCGCGATCTGGATGGCGTCACCGTGGCGGTACAGGGCCTGGGCCACGTTGGCTGGCACCTTTGCAAGTTCCTGACAAAGGCCGGCGCGAAGCTGATCGTCACAGACATCGACGAGACCCGTGTCAAAATGGCGATTGCCGAATTCGGCACCAAGGCTGTGCCGCTGGCAGATATCTACAGCACTGAGGCAGACGTCTTTGCCCCCTGCGCCATCGGCGGCATCCTGAACGCCCAAACCATTCCGCAACTTAAAACAGAAATCGTCGCAGGCGGCGCCAACAACCAACTGGCGACTGCTGCGGATGCCGCAGCCCTGCATGACCGCGGTATTCTCTATGCGCCCGATTTTGTCGCCAACGGCGGCGGCATTATCAACGTTGCGAGCGAGATCCGGCGGATCAAGGACCGCGAGGGCTTTGTCGCCGAAAAGCTGCAGGCGCTGGACGAGACCATGGCGGCGATCCTGACTCAGGCCAAGGCCGCAGATGTCAGCCCAGCACAGATGGCAATCGCCACCGTAAAGGCTAAGATAGAACAGGCCAGCAGGGCCGCCTGATCCCTGTGTTCATACCCAGCTGCGGGCGCGCTCCCGCACCCGGACGGCGCCCGGCCTGCGGCCAGCCGCCATCCGGATTTTGGGCCCGGCGGCCTGCCCCAGCCGGGGCAGGCCGTGCGCCGCACCACAGGTGCGGCGCCATGCCCAACCGCAGCGGCGGCGCAAAATGCGCAGCCGACTGCGGGCGGGAGCCTTCCTTTGCGATGCCACGCAGTTGCCAAGGACCATATGCCCCCGGCAAGACGGGCCGACACGTAAGAAAGCAAAAAAGGGCGCGCTCTCTCGAGCCGCCCTTTTCTTTTGTCTGCCAATTTGATCAGCGGATCAATGCGCTGTGGCGCCTGCGCCCTCGCCGGAGCCTTGCAGCGCCGCTTTGGCTGCTGCTGCTTCCTCCGCTTCCTCATCCCACTCGATGGCTTCAGGCTTGGAGACCAGCGCGTGTTCCAGAACCTCGGACACATGACTGACCGGGATGATTTCCAGCCCCTCCTTCACGTTGTCCGGGATCTCCGGCAGGTCCTTTTCGTTCTCCTGCGGGATCAGCACTGTCTTGATACCTCCGCGCAATGCGGCCAGCAGTTTTTCCTTGAGCCCGCCAATGGCGCTTGCATTGCCGCGCAGGGTGACTTCGCCGGTCATGGCAATGTCCTTGCGCACAGGGATACCGGTCAGCACCGACACGATCGCTGTCACCATCGCCAGGCCTGCGCTTGGGCCATCCTTGGGGGTCGCCCCGTCTGGCACGTGCACATGGATGTCCAGCTTGTCGAACTGCGGCGGCTTGACCCCGATCTGCGGGCTGACCGAACGCACATAGCTGGAGGCCGCCTCAATCGACTCCTTCATAACATCGCCCAGCTTGCCGGTGGTCTTCATCCGACCCTTGCCCGGCAGGCGCAGCGCCTCAATCGACAACAGCTCACCGCCAACCGAAGTATAGGCCAGCCCGGTGACAACACCCACCTGATCCTCCAGCTCGGCCAGGCCATAGCGGAACTTCTTGACGCCCAGGAAATCATCCAGATTGTCCGCCGTGACAGTCACGCTGTCGGCTTCTTTCTTGACGATCTTCGTCAGCGACTTGCGGGCAACCTTGGCGATCTCACGCTCCAGGTTCCGCACCCCGGCTTCGCGGGTATAGGTGCGGATCATCTCGGTCACCGCGTCCTCGGTCAGCTCGAACTCCTTGGCTTTCAGGCCGTGGTTCTTCACCTGTTTGGAAATCAGATGCTGCTTGGCGATCTCGCGCTTTTCATCTTCGGTGTATCCCGAAAGCGGAATGATCTCCATCCGGTCCAACAGCGGGCCCGGCATGTTGTAGCTGTTCGAAGTGGTCAGGAACATCACGTTCGAGAGATCATATTCGACCTCCAGATAGTGATCCATAAAGGTACTGTTCTGCTCCGGGTCCAGCACCTCTAGCATCGCCGAGGCCGGGTCGCCGCGGAAATCCTGGCCCATCTTGTCGATCTCATCCAGCAAGATCAGAGGGTTGGTGGTCTTGGCCTTCTTCAGCGCCTGAATGATCTTGCCGGGCATTGAACCAATGTAGGTGCGGCGGTGGCCGCGGATCTCGGACTCGTCGCGCACGCCACCCAGCGAAATGCGGATGAACTCGCGGCCCGTTGCCTTGGCCACGGATTTGCCCAGCGAGGTTTTACCCACGCCCGGAGGACCGACGAGGCAGAGGATCGGCCCCTTCAGCTTGGCCGAGCGCTGCTGCACCGCCAGATACTCGACGATGCGCTCCTTGACCTTCTCCAGGCCATAATGATCCGCATCCAGGATCTCCTGCGCGCGGTTCAGGTCCTTCTTGACGCGGGACTTGTTGCCCCACGGGATCGACAGCATCCAGTCGAGGTAGTTGCGCACAACAGTCGCCTCGGCGGACATCGGCGACATGCTCTTGAGCTTCTTCAGCTCCGCATCGGCCTTCTCGCGCGCCTCTTTCGAGAGCTTGGTTGCGGCGATCTTCTCTTCCAGCTCGGCAATCTCGCCGGCGCCCTCTTCGCCGTCGCCCAACTCCTTCTGAATGGCCTTCATCTGCTCATTCAGGTAGTATTCGCGCTGGGTCTTTTCCATCTGGGACTTGACGCGGGTCTTGATCTTTTTCTCGACCTGCAGGACCGACATTTCCCCCTGCATCAGGCCATAGACTTTCTCCAGCCGCTCGCTGACGGAAAGCGTCTCCAAGAGCTCCTGTTTGCGGTCGACTTCGATGCCCAGATGCCCCGCCACCAGGTCCGCCAGCTTGGCCGGCTCCGTGGTTTCTCCAACCGCAGACAGCGCCTCTTCGGGGATGTTCTTGCGCACCTTGGCATAGCGCTCGAATTCGTCCCCCACAGTGCGCACCAGCGCTTCGGTCGTGGTGATATCGCCGGGAATTTCGCTCAATTCTTCGGCTTTGGCTTCGAAGAATACGTCATTTTCCAGGAATTCGGTTATCTGTACCCGGCTCTGCCCTTCGACCAGCACCTTGACGGTGCCATCGGGCAGTTTCAGCAGCTGCAGCACATTGGCCAGCACGCCGGTGGTATAGATGCTATCGGTTTCGGGATCATCCTCGGAGGGGTCGATCTGGCTCGACAGCAGGATCTGCTTGTCGTCGGCCATCACCTCTTCCAGGGCGCGCACCGATTTTTCCCGGCCCACGAACAGCGGCACGATCATGTGGGGGAAGACCACGATGTCGCGCAGAGGCAGCACTGGGTAGGAGGAATTGAGTGGCTCTTGCATACTCGGTCCTTTGGTTAGGCAAGACGGCCCGGCCCCGGCATCCGGCAGCTTTGGCCCGTCTCCTCATTGGAGGTCTTTACTTGGTGGGGCGGTTCACTGTTTTCAACCGCGACACCTCAAGGCTGGGGCTCACCTTGCCCGCTGCGCGCCGGGACCACAAGGGCGCAAATGCAGGAACGGTGAGCAAATAATGAAGGCCATCCCGGCATGGCCCTGTGGATAACTGCAGAGGTGGCATCAGCGCCGCCTGAGCGTAATCAAACCGCGCTCCAGTTGCCCGCCTGGCCCGGTTTCGCGGTAGGTGCCGCTCAGCCGTGACTGATCAATCAGAAACAGGCGGATGTCCTGTCGTTGAAGTTCTCCGGTGCCGGTCTCACGCTCCGCCAGCAAATTCAGCCGCAGCAGCTGATCCGTGCCGCACGGCAGCACACCAAGCGTCAACTCATCCAGAAACACCTCGGTGCCTTCGGCAAGGTCGCCGCGCCCCACGCTTTCCGCTCTCAGGCCGGTTCCAGGTTTGACGGGTGCCCGGTCCAGCACGCCGATGGGCAGAACCCCAAGCACCGGAGAATCCGCCACCAGCCGACGATTGCGGAACCCCAGCCGCAGCACCTCGCCGCCGCGCTGCAGCAGCGGCTCCATCGTGATGCGCCCGCCCACCGACAGCCCGATCTCCCCCGGCCCTTTCAGCACGGTCCACTGCCCGCGCAGCGCCTCAGAGCCGCCATTTACAAGGTCTTCCAAAGAAATTGTGCAGCCATCCAGGCGCGGCGCCTTGAAAAAGCTTGAGGCCTCCGCCAGCGATCCCGGCGCGGTCTGCGCTTGATCAGTCTGCGCCTGTGCTGACACAGATCCGGCCAGCAGGACCGCAACTGCAAACACACCGCGTAAAATCATCGCCACCCTCCATGCGTTGACGCAAAGATAGCGGATCAGGTCTTCATAACATGTGAACAAGGGACGGTTTCAGCTACCCGCAGAGCCCAGAAAACGACGCAGGAGCGGCTATTTTGCAGGCATGACAGCCTGATGGGTCCGTTCATGCTCTTGACCGGCGTGCACCCGGCCGTCATCCAAAACCGCAAAAAGCGCGACGCCAACGGCCAGAACAGACAGCAGAATTATTTGACCCACGCCGGCAGAATTTGCGTTTTGCATAAGGTGCCTCCGCTTCGAACATCAAGCTTCAGCCTGATCTCACAGGGAATTTGAGGCAGAAGCGTGTCCCGCATCTGCCGCAGCCATGAAAACATCGTCAAACTTGATTCGAACCGACACAAGCAGACGGCTTACAGCCGTTCGATATCGCCCTGCGCGCGCATTTCATGGAAATTCTTCTGCCAGGCCTCGAACGTGCCCGCCGCAATCGCATCCCGCATTCCGCCCATAATTTCCTGGAAGTAATGCAGATTGTGCCAGGTCAGCAGCATACCCGAAATCATCTCGTTACTGCGGAACACATGGTGCAGATAGGCGCGGGAGTAGTTTGAACACGCCGGACAGCTGCAATTCTCATCCAAGGGGCGCGGGTCGTCCTGATGGCGCGCATTCTTGATGTTCACGACGCCATAGCGGGTAAAGGCCTGGCCGGTACGGCCCGACCGCGACGGCAACACGCAATCCATCATGTCGATACCGCGGGCAACGGCGCCGACGATATCGTCCGGCTTGCCCACCCCCATCAGATAGCGCGGCTTGTCCTCAGGCAGGAAACCCGGCGCATATTCCAGGCAACCGAACATCGCCTCCTGCCCCTCGCCCACTGCCAGCCCGCCAACCGCATAACCTTCAAAACCGATCTTCTTCAGCGCCTCAGCACTTTCTTCGCGCAGGTCCTGCTCCAGCCCGCCCTGCATAATGCCAAACAGCGCATGGCCTGGGCGGTCGCCAAAAGCCTCGCGCGACCGCTCCGCCCAGCGCATCGACAGGCGCATGGATTCGGCAATCCGGTCCCGGTCCGCAGGCAGTGCCGGGCATTCATCAAAGCACATGACAATGTCACTGCCCAAAAGCCGCTGGATTTCCATTGACCGTTCCGGCGTCAGCTCATGCTTGGAGCCATCCACATGGGATTTGAAGGTCACGCCCTTTTCGGTCAGCTTGCGCAACCCCGCCAGTGACATCACCTGAAACCCGCCCGAGTCGGTCAGGATCGGGCGTTCCCAGTTCATGAACTTGTGCAAACCTCCCAGCCGGTCGATCCGCTCCGCCGTGGGACGCAGCATCAGGTGATAGGTGTTGCCCAGCAGGATATCGGCCCCAGTTGCGCGCACGCTTTCCGGCATCATCGCCTTCACTGTCGCAGCCGTCCCAACCGGCATGAAGGCCGGCGTGCGGATTTCACCCCGCGGGGTATGGATCACGCCGGTGCGCGCCTTGCCATCGGTGGCCTTCAGGTCAAAAGAGAACGGGGCTGTCATGGTCTGTCCTTACATTCCGGCCAAAGGCGGGTCCAGTGCCGCAAACCCGGAGCCTTTGCCCGATATTTGCGGGCAATTCAACCCCGCCGGGGCTTGCCACCCCGGCCTTCTTGGCACCATACATGGCTTGAAATCCGGCGCGGCGGCACCCAAATGTATACCATTGCACACAATGAAACCCGACGTAAACAAATCAAAGGCTCCGGGCAACCGGCCTGCTGAAGACGGGCTGTCGCAAAGTGACCCGCCCGAACCTTCTGTATCCAGGCACGACCTCCCGGAAACGCCTGCCTCAATTGAAATGACAAAGGATTTTTCCATGATCGAAGACATCTTGGCCGAACTTGTGACCGACAACCTGCTGTACCTTCTGGGTGCGGTATTACTGGTCATTGTGATCCTCAAAGGGGTCAAGATCGTGCCGCAATCAGAAAAATATGTGGTTGAACGTTTTGGCCGCCTGCACTCGGTGCTTGGCCCCGGCATCAACTTTATCGTGCCCTTCCTCGACGTGGCCCGCCATAAGATCTCGATCCTGGAACGCCAGCTGCCCAATGCCACCCAGGACGCCATCACCAAGGACAACGTGCTGGTGCAGATCGACACCTCGGTTTTCTACCGCATTCTTGAGCCGGAAAAGACGGTTTACCGGATTCGCGACGTGGATGGCGCCATCGCCACCACCGTGGCAGGCATCGTGCGGGCCGAGATCGGCAAGATGGACCTTGATGAGGTGCAGTCGAACCGCGCCCAGCTGATTGGCCAGATCCAGCATGCGGTCGAAACCGCCGTGGATGATTGGGGCATCGAAGTCACTCGCGCCGAGATCCTGGATGTGAACCTCGATCAGGCCACCCGCGACGCGATGCTGCAGCAGCTGAACGCCGAACGCGCCCGCCGTGCCCAGGTGACCGAGGCCGAGGGCCAGAAACGCGCAGTCGAACTGAACGCCGACGCCGAGCTTTATGCAGCCGAGCAGACCGCCAAGGCCCGCCGCATTCAGGCCGAAGCCGAAGCTTACGCCACCGAAGTCGTGGCCAAGGCGATCGCTGACCACGGCATCGAGGCAGCGCAGTATCAGGTGGCGCTGAAACAGGTGGAGTCGCTGAATGCGCTTGGCAATGGCGATGGCAAGCAGACAATCCTGGTCCCGGCCCATGCGCTGGAAGCCTTCGGAAACGCCTTCAATCTGCTGAAGGGAGGCAAATGATGGACGCGTCTTTCTGGGCGATATGGTGGGTTTGGGGCGCGGCCGCGCTGACGCTTGCCATCGTCGAGATTCTGTTGCCCGGCTTTGTCTTCCTGGGCTTTGCCATCGGTGCCGCCATAGTCGCCCTGCTGCTGCTGGCGGGCGCAGGCTTCACCCTGCCGCCGCTGCTGCTGATCTTTGCGGCACTGTCGCTGGCAGCCTGGTTGGTGATGCGCAAATTTTTCGCCCTGCCCAAAGGCCAGGTGAAGACTTTCAACCACGACATCAACGATTGATCCTGCTGCCGGAACCCTCGCGGGTTCCGGTTTGCGTTACGCAATTGGGCTTCACCTCTGGTTCTGCGGCTTGTCGCGATGGCCGGAGAAAGGACCCGGTCAAACCAAGACATGCGTCATTTGTTCCAGTACAGATCGCGAAGCTGACGCTTATACAGCTTACCTGTCGCGGAGCGTGGCAGCTGATCTTCAAAATCAATGCTTTGCGGACATTTGATCGGCGACAAATGCTGACGGCAATATTCGATCAATGACTGAGCCAGCGTTTTTGATCCGGCGATGGCAGGCATCAATTGAACAATGGCCTTCACCTCCTCGCCGAATTCCGCGTTGGGCACACCGATCACCGCTGTATCCAGCACCGCCGGATGTGACAGCAGCACGTCTTCGGTTTCCTGAGGGTAGATGTTGACGCCGCCGGAAATGATGACAAAGAACTTGCGGTCGGTGAGATAGAGATACCCTTCGTCGTCGACATGGCCGATGTCACCCAGCGTGGTCCATCCTTGCGCATTGGTACAGGAGGCGGTCTTGACCGGGTCTTTGTGATAGGCAAATTGATGGCCGTTCTCGAAATACACTTCGCCCGTCTGCCCCACAGGAAGTTCGGTGCCCTGTTCGTCGCAGATATGCAGCGTTCCCAGCTTGGCGCGCCCGACCGATCCGGGATGGGCCAGCCATTCGGCGCTGGTGATGGCGGTGAAGCCATTGTTTTCGGTTCCGGCGTAATACTCGTGCACAATCTCGCCCCACCAGTCGATCATCTGTTTCTTGATGTCGGGCGGGCATGGTGCGGCCGCATGCACGGCCATTTTCATCGAAGAGAGATCAAACTCCCGCCGGATCTTCGCAGGCAGTTTCAGCAGCCGCACGAACATCGTTGGCACCCATTGGCTATGGGTGATGCGGTGGCGTTCGATGAGATGCAATGCCGTGGCCGCGTCGAACCGGCGCATGATATAGGCGGTGCCGCCCATCTTGATCGTGACCATCGAATGCCTGAGCGGCGCAGCATGATAAAGCGGCGCCGGGCTGAGATAGCGGGTGTCCCGGTCGTAGCCAAACAGCCCCGACAGCAGATCGATCAACATGCCGCGCGTGCCTGGTTTCTCGTGCGGCAGCGGCCATTTGATCCCCTTCGGGCGCCCGGTGGTGCCTGAAGAATAGAGCATGTCCAGCCCCTGCCATTCATCCCTGATTGGCGTTTCAGGCATGGAGGCAAGGCTTTGCGACCAATCTGCAAAACCTGCGGTATCCTTGCCGACGACCAGCATGTCACAGGCGCAGGATTGAAACAGCGACGTCGCCAGATCACCAAAACTGTCTGACACGATCAGCAGCCGTGCATCACAATCCTCAAGGATAAAGGCGATCTCGGCTTTGGACAGATGGGTGCTGATGGTTGTGTAGTAGACGCCCGCGCGGTCGGCCGCGAAGCAGACCTCGATGAATTCGCGGCGGTTTTCCATCAGGATCGCGATATGGTCCCCCTCGCGGATGCCGTGCGACCGCAGCAGATGAGCGCCCCGGTTGGCCTGAGCTTCCAGCGCCGCGAAGCTCACCGTCTCACCGGTTTCGCACATCACAAAAGCCGGCTTGTCCGGTGGATGGCAGCGGGGCTGAAAGGCATGCGTCGGCATGTGCTCGGCTCTCAGAACTTGATCAGGGTCTTGCCGAAATGCCCGCCCTTGCGCACATGCTCGAGCGCGGGCCTAAGGTCTTCGAACGCGAATGTCTTGCCCAGCACCGGGCGTGTGCCATGCAGCGCCATCGCGGCAAGCATGGCTTCGAACCCATCTCGATGGCCAACTGTGACGCCTTGCAGGCGTACCTGTCGCGCCACGATCAGACCCAGTGAGGCCTCGATATTCAGGCCCGACAAAACACCGATCATGGACAGCGTGCCGCCAGGCCTGACTGCGCGCAGCGACAGGGGCAGCGTCTTGGCCCCGCCCAATTCGATGATGTTGTCGAACCCGCCGCGATCAGAGGTAATCGGGCGGCTGGCGCGGGCCCAATCTTCGGTCTCGCGGTAGTTGATCGTCTGATCGCCCCCCATGGAACGGACCTTTTCCAGCTTGTCATCGCTGGACGAAATCACGGTGACATGCGCACCGTGCATCTTGGCGAATGCGACCGCAAAAAGCGCCACACCGCCGGTGCCCTGAACCAGAATGCGGTCGCCGGCGCGCGTCTGGCCATGGGTGACCACGGCACTCCACGCGGTCAGCGCAGCACAGGGAAGGGTCGCGGCCTCCGCATCGCTGAGATACTCCGGGACCTTTACAACCCCTTCCTGGGACAGGCAGACCAATTCTGCCATCACGCCGTCATTCGGCCCGCCAAGTGCTGAAGCAAAACGTTCAGGTGAAGGCTCCCCACTGGTCCAGTTCTGAAAATAGGTCGGACAGACACGATCTCCGACCGCCACGCGGGTCACCCCCGCACCGATTTCGACGATTTCACCCACTCCATCCGAGATCGGGATCAGGGGCAATTCGCCGGTGGCGCGACCATAGCCCCGTTCTGGAACAATAAGATCCCGTGCATTCAGCGACGCCATCCGCATACGGATGACGACATCCCCCGGGCCCGGTTTCGGCTCTGGCCGTTCCGAGAGGTTCAGGTTGTCAAAACCCCAATCACCTTCAATCTGGAAAACACGCATGGATCACCTCTTGGGAGTGTCGGTTTTGGAACGGGTGAGGCGGGCCACCCGGTCGCGCAGAATGCTGGTTGCGCCATCGGTGAACCCGGCAACCTGCGCCGCTGCAAGGTGCCGGGCAAAGCAGTATTCAGGCTTTAGCCCGGCAGCCCCCATCGCGTGCAACATCTGCGGAATATGCAGCTGCGCAGCCTGCACGGCGGCAATCTTGGCCTCTGCAGCTGCCAGTTGGGCATCCGCGCCCTCCACGATCATGTCCACCGCCCGGGCGGTCAGCGCGCGAGAGGCGGCAAGATCGGTTTCTGCTGCACCAAAGGGATGCCGCCATGCGGCGTAATGTGCCAAAGGATTGCCAAAGCTGCGCCGCTTGGCACCATAGTCAGCCGCCTGCGCAACGGCCGCGCCCAGCATCGCGTTGCACATCGCCGCGACATAGGTGCGGGCAGCGTTGATTTCGGTCAGGATGCTTTTGAAGGCCGTGCCAGGCGGCAATACCAATGCTTCCGCCACGACATCCTCAAGCACAAACCCGCCCGTGCCCATCGAGGTCTGCGCAAAACCTGAATTCACAGGGTAGCGCCGGACCCCAGCGCGATCGAGATCAACAAGAAAGCCGCCGATCCCATCGGCGTCCCCGGCGTTGGAACACTGGGCAAAGACCACCGCAAGGCCCGCGTGGCGCCCGTTCACGATCCAGGTCTTCTCGCCGGTCAGTCGCCAGCCCCCGGACGTTTGGGTTGCGCGTGTCGCGATGGCGGCCACATCCGATCCCGTTCCGGGTTCGGTCAGGGCGGTGCAGGCGCTGATCTCAGCCGCGAGAATGCGGGGAAGATAGCGGCTGTGCTCGGCATCGCTTGCCGACCTACACAAGCGCAGACCCACATTCTGGGTATTGACCAAAGACATGGCGAACCCGAAGTCCACCGCCGCCAAGATCTCACAGACCGCCACAAGCGTTGCAAAGCTGTGGCCCTGCCCGCCGAATTCCTTTGGGGTCGTTACGCCCGTCAGGCCGATTGCGGCCGCCATGCGGAACAGATCCGGGTCGGGCTGCCCCCCCATCGACCAGCCCGGCGCAGCAGAGGCCACCGGACCTTCGGCAAAGGCGCGTGACCGGTCAATGATCCCGCAGGCGCCGCTCATGACCTGCTGCCCCGAACCCGCGCCCAAAGACTGCCAGCAACGCCAACGATGCCGCGCGGCATGAAGATCGTGGCAAGCACCAGCACCAGACCGTAAAGGATCAGTCGGAAACTGTCGGCAAAGCGCAGATACTCCGGCAGGAACACGACAAAGAAGGCGCCAATGACCGGGCCGGCAATGGTCCCGGACCCGCCGATGATCACCGCAAGGATCGCGTCAAGCGACTGAGCCACGCCAAAGATCTCAGGATTGATGAAACTTTGGTAATGCGCATAGATCGCGCCCGCCAGGCCGGCATACATGGCCGATGTCACAAATGCGAAAAGCTTGTACTTCCAAGCAGGCACACCGACAGCACCGACAAGATCCTCGTTCTGGCGGATGGCGATCAGGATCTGGCCGATGCGAGAGCGCACAATCAGCGCAGCCTGCCCTGTCATCAGCACTGCCACTATCAGAACAAAGTAGTAATAGGTCTCGCGGTCTCGCCAGTTGAACAAGCCATCCTTGCCACCCGGCTTTGGGATGCCCGTTATGCCTGCCTCACCCTGTGTCAACTCGTGCCAGTTCATCAGCACGATGAAGATCACGAGATTGAAGGCAAGCGTCACAACGGCGAAGTAATGCCCTTTGACCCGCAGACTGGGATATCCGGTCAGCAGCGCAAAAAACGCGGTGACAAATGGGGCCAGCAGGATGGTCAGCCAGACAGGCAGATCATAGTGCATCCCCATCAGAGCCGTGGAATAGGCGCCGATCCCCATAAAGCCCGCCTGCACAATAGAGACATAGCCGGTGAAGCCCTGGATCAGGTTCTGCCCCTGCGCCGCAATCACCCAGCACAAAGCGAGAATCGAGAGGTGAAGATAGTATTTCACGGTGATGAACTGGGGGAGCAGGATGAACCCGATCAGTGCCAATCCCCACATAAAAGCCTTGCCATGCGCCCGCATTATGCTTTCCCCATAAGACCCTGCGGGCGTACCAGCAGCACAAGGATCATTGCGACAAAGGCGATAACATCCTTGTACGCCGAAGAAATGAACCCGGCAGCCAAGGCTTCGGTAATGCCCAGGACCAGCCCGCCGACAACGGCACCTGGGATCGAACCCAGCCCCCCAAGGATCAGAACCGCAAATCCTTTGACCACCAGCCCTTCGCCGATGCCGGGAGCGATGGCAAACAATGCGCCCACCATGACGCCCGCGCAAACGCCCAGCGCTGTGGAAATAGAGAATACCACCAAGGGGATCGTGTTCACGTTGACCCCCATCAGAATGGCTGCATCGCGGTTTTCGGCCACGGCCCGGATTGCCTGACCGGTCTTGGTCTTTTCGACAAAGATCGTCATGGCCGCGATGAGCAGGGCAGCCGCCAGTATTGTGTAGAGCCGCAGCTCCGGGATCGTCACCCCACCGATTTTGAACACCCAGGAGAAATCTGTCGGGATCACAACCTGCTCATGGCCGAAGAATTCCAGGTTCAGCCCCTCGACCATCATCGTCAGGCCAAGCGCTACGATGAAGGCGTTAATGTGATTTGCGTTGCGCACTGGCCTGTAGGCCAGAAGCTCGATCAGAATCCCCAGGATCAGACCGACCAACAACGCGATGACAATGGCAGCTATCAGCGGCAACCCCCACGTCACCACAAAGAAAAAGGTGAGATAGCCGCCGAACATCGAGACGGATCCATGGGCGAAATGAGCAATCCCAAGAATGCCGAACACTGTGGTCAACCCAAGCGCGATCAACACGTAGACCCCGCCGATGGCCATCCCGTTGATAATCTGTTGCAGGATCTCGATCATACACACCGTCCCTCAAAGGCAGCCCCTGTAAGGCAGCGCGGATCGCTCCGCACTGCCGGGTTCCGTTAGTCGATTGTGCTCAGGAAGGCCGAATAGGCCGCCGCATCCGACGGCAGATCCTGGACAAAGACCCAGTTGCCGCTTTGCCATTGGAAGGCACCGTTCGAGGTGTAGGCCTGCCCATTCACATCGAACATCTTTTTGTCCACCGGCAGGTATTGCATCACCACCTCATCCGGGACGGCCAATCCGCGCAATGCGGCTGCCACCGCTTCGGTATCATCGACGGTGCCTGCGGCCTCGATCGCGTCCTTCAGCGCATAAGTTTGATCATAGGCATATGGCGAGCTGGGCGATGGCGCGATGCCGAACTTTTCCGAGTAGTTCTTGTGATAGGCGATGCCGTTGTCACTGGCCGAAAGCAGTGTCAGTTCGGTCGGGCGCAAATCCCAGACGCCTTCCATCTGCTCAGAGCTGGCAACGCGCAGAAATTGTTCCTCAGATCCCGAGGTGAAACCATAACGAGGGACATCGATGCCAAGTTCGACGGCCTGGCGATAGATGAATGCCGCCGGTTCCACATACCCAACCACAAGAATCGCGTCCGGCTGCATTTCGCGGATCTTGGTCAGCTGCGGGCTCATGTCCCGGTCTTTTAGACCAAAGCTTTCACGGGTGACGATCGCACCGCCGGCCTTGTTGAGCTCTTTCTCGAACGCATCAACATAGCTGGCGTAAAAGCCAACATCGAGAGCCCCGAGAACCGCGACCTTCTTGTGTCCCTTCTCGGCGACAAAGGTTCCGGCCGCCGCGCCAGTGTAATCGGCCGGTGGGCGGGTGCGGACCAGATTGGGGATCTCGCGCGTGGTGATCGAGCGCTCGGCGGCATTGCCCACCAACATCACCGCATCTTCATTCTCGATGAACGAGGCAACGGCCCCGGTTGCCCCCGAGCAGCAGAAGCCGAGGATGAATTTCACACTATCCCGGTCGATCAGTTTACGCACCGCGTTTGACGCCTCGGTCGGATTGGCCTTGTCGTCATATGCAATGACGTTGAGCATATAGGTGTCGTCGCCAACCTTGATACCGCCCGCCGCGTTGATTTCTTCTGCAGCCATCTGCACGGCATTGGACTGAGGCAGCCCATAGACCGCTGCCCCCCCCGTGAGAGCGTCGCTTACGCCGATATCGAGTTGTTTTTCTGCGGCGAAACCGGCGGTGCCAAACATCGCGAGTGCTGCAGTAAGCGCCTTCATCTTCATAGAACGTTCCTCCCAAGTTGTCGTCGTTGACCGGTCAGTGGCCGAGGTAGGCCTTGACCACTTCCGGATGTGATTGCAGTTCCTCTCCTGTGCCGGACAGCACGATTTCCCCGGCCTCGAACAGGTAGGCCCGGTCTGCCAGGCGCAGCGCCATCAATGAATTCTGTTCAACCAGCAGGATGGTCTTGCCCATCTTCTTGATCCGCTTGATGGTTGCGCCCACCTCCGCCACGATTTTGGGCGCCAGCCCCAGCGACGGTTCGTCGAAGATGCACAGCCGGGGCCGCGCCATGAGCGCGCGCGCGATGGCCAGCATCTCCTGTTCGCCGCCGGATAGGGTTCCGGCGGCCTGATGTTTCCGTTCCCGCAGGATCGGAAACATGTTCATCATCTCCTCAAGATCGATAGCCTGTTCATCGTCGCGCCGGGCATAAGCACCCATGCGCAGATTCTGGAGCGTGGTCATCTGCGGAAAGACCTGCCGACCTTCAGGGCACATCGTGATGCCTGCGCGCACGATGTTGTGCCCGCTTTGATTGGTGATGTCCTGCCCCTCGAACGTAATGGTGCCGGAAGTGGCAGTAACCAGCCCGCAGATTGCCTTCAGGGTTGAGGATTTCCCTGCGCCATTTGCGCCGATCAGAGCCACGCACTCGCCTTCCTGCACCTCGATGCTGACGCCATGGATCACTTCGATCTGCCCATAGCTGACCCGCAGGTCCGACACTGTCAGCATTACACGGCCTCCCCGAGATAAGCGTCAATGACAGCCTGATCACCGCGAATTTCATCCGGTGTGCCCTCTGCAATCTTGGAGCCGAAGTTCAGAACCACGATGCGGTCGCAGACATCCATGATCAGCGCCATGTGATGTTCGATGACCAGGACCGATACACCGGTATCCCGTATGCTGCGGATCAGATGTGACAGGGTCTGGCGTTCGTGGCTGACCAGGCCGGCGGCCGGTTCATCCAGCAGGATCACCTTGGGCCGGGCCGCCAGCGCGGTGGCGATCATCAAAAAGCGCTGCTCCGCCGCTGTGATCGTGCCCACGGTCGCATCTGCCACGGCCTTCAGCCCCGTCAATTCCAGTATGTCTTCGATATGCCGGTTCGTGGCTTCGGTTTCACCGGGATGTCGGCCAAGGCCAAATACCGAAGACAGCGGATGCGACCGCAGAGTGACGTTGCAGCCCAATTGGATTTGTTCACGCACGGTGAATTCGGGAAAAATACTGGCCGTCTGAAAGCTGCGCGACAGACCCATTGCGACACGTTCGTATTCCGGCAGGGTCTGAATATGGCCGCCCGCCAGCAGGATTTCACCTGATGTTACCGGAAAGATCCCCGCCAGCGCGTTCACCGTGGTAGATTTCCCCGAGCCGTTCGGGCCAATCAGACCTAGGATTTGTCCCGGCTCGACGCGAAAAGACAAATCGCGCACCGCATGGACGCCACCGAAAGACTTGCAAAGTCGTTCCACCTGTAAAAGGGCCGTTGTCACTTTGTCCTCCCAACTGCTTTTCCAGCAGCTATTCTGAGCCTAGCCCGCAAAGCAGGTCGCGCAAAAATATAATGATTTTCTCTTGCGTTCTAATTTTTAGATACCCACAGTTAGACATCTGTTTTGAAAACAAATCCGTGTGCTGGTGTGGAAATCAAAAATATCAAATCAATTCAGGTTTTTGATACTGTTGCCGAAGTTCAGAACGTTACACGCGCAGCGCAGCTCTTGGGCACCAGTCAAAGTGCGGTTAGTTACCATATCAAAAAATTGGAAGCCGAGATGGATGCGGCCCTGTTTCGCCGCAGCGCCGCCGGGCTTGAGCTGACCGAGACGGGCGTCATCCTTGCAGCGCATGTGGCGCGCGGGCTCGAAGCGATCCGCACAGGGATCGCCCAATCGACCAGCCGCGCGGGGACGATCGAACTGGCGCTGCTGCCGATGTTTGCAAGCCGCTGGCTGTCCTCAAGGCTCGGCGGCCTGCTCGAAGCCAACCCCAGCCTTCAATTGTCGATCAAGAATCACAACAACAACTACGCGCATATCGACAAGCCCGAGCGCTTTGCCGATCTCGGCATCCAGTGGGGCCGTGGCAACTGGAGCGCATTCAAGGTCACCAAGCTGTGGCCAGAGCGGCTCGTCGTGGCCTGCAGCCCTGACTACCTGGCAGCGCATCCGATCCGGCACCCGTCGGACTTGACCAAATGCACCTTGCTGCACGTCGATGACACGCGGATGTGGGAGGAATGGTTTGTCGACAACAATGTCGCAAATCCCGTGGCCCCGTCGCGGATGATGCTTGAAGATCGGCATTTCCAGCTCAGCTCGACGATAAACGGCCTGGGTGTTTCGCTGTTTGCCGATTGGGCGGTTCGCCCCGAACTCGACAGCGGCTCGCTGGTGAACCCGTTCGGAGCCACCTTTGCAACCTCCTTTGCCTATCACCTGATCGTGCCGCTGGCTGCCGAGATGTCGCCATCGGTCCGCAAGTTTCACGACTGGCTGCTGGACCTAAGCCGCTCCGCCAGCGCACCGGCGCCAAAGCCGCTGAGCTAGCGCTGACTTCAACGGCCCTTCTGAAAGCAAATCGACCTGTGCCGCCCCTTGCCGCCCGGTCGCAGCAAAAGATACAGGCGCGCCCCACGCAACGCCGCGCGAAGATCTGCAAAACGCATGACTGCAACCGCAGGCGCGAAGGCCGCGACAAACCGCTTTGTCCCATCCCGTGTGGAGTGAGCCGTTCCAGAGTCTTTGCGCGCGGCCCCAATATCTGCGCGGGTCACATGGATTGGCCCGTCCTCTTACATGACAGTTCTTGTCACCGACACACAACATCGCAGGCCGTTCAGAACCGGAACCCGACCCCAGCCAGCAGGCTATAGGTCACCGCATCATGGCGAAAGAAACCGACAGTGCCGGGCGTACCTTCCTGAAACTCCACCCCCAGCCCGCGGCACATGACATAGACAGACGCCTGTTCCCAGCGGTCATAGATCACCCCGCCCATGGCCGACCAGCTGTCCTCGGACCCACCGGCCAGGCTGATATCCCCCTCCAGCGCCAGGCTAAGATCCTCTGACAACCGACGCTCCCAGCGCATTCCGGCAATCACGTCACTCCAGTCGGCGCCCCGGTGCAACGTGCCGCCCGGCAGGCTGGCGGCCACATCCACATCCCAATGGCGGACACCGCCAAACACCTCAAGCTGGGCCACACCCCGGTCAAACCGGTAAGCCACAACCGCTTCGCCAAGATTCTGATCAAAGCGCACCGCCGCCGCGCCGCCAGACCCTGCCCCATCCGCATCTGCATCCAGTATCGAATACCGCAAGCGAAACCCGAAATTGCTGCTGTGGAAGCCTTCGAACTGCAACATCCCACCAGCCTGCAACTGGCCAAAAGCATCACCGGCGTCGATCTCGACATCGCCCCCCGTCCGGCCCAGTTCCGTAGTGCTTTCGATAGAGGGCGCCAGGACAAAGGGCGTCAGATGCCATTGCCAACTGCCCCCGGAATAGGCCGGTGCCGCCGCCAAAACCGCGCCTGCCGCCAGCAATAGGCGGGCAAAAAGGCGGCAAAGTGCAGACAGCTTAGGCATCGCTCCTCTCCAGGCACACCCAATCCACAGCTCGAACGGCAAAAGGATACCGGTCTGCTGCGACAGGACAGCAATCACAAAAACATCGCGGGGGAACCACAACTTAGCGCGCCCGCAGGGCCTAATCAAATTCTGTCCGCAAAGTGGTTAACATATCATTGCAACGGTCCGGCCTGCCGCCTCTGGACGCCGGGAAGCTTATTTCCTATATAAATCGTCGGTAAATAGAACCGGGATCCTCATGACCAACCCTGCCGAACCGCTCGAAGGCGCCCCGCTGATCGCGCCCTCCTCTGTCAGCCACCCGCTGTACGAGGCCATCGTCGAAGCCTGCCGCACCGTCTATGACCCGGAAATCCCGGTGAATATCTACGAACTGGGCCTGATCTACACGATCGACATCAACGCCGAAAACGATGTGAAGGTGATAATGACTCTGACCGCACCGGGCTGCCCTGTGGCCGGCGAGATGCCCGGCTGGATCATTGATGCGATATCCCCCGTGGACGGCGTCAAAAGCGCCGACGTCGAGCTCACCTGGGAGCCGCCCTGGGGCATGGAGATGATGTCCGACGAGGCGCGCCTCGAACTGGGCTTCATGTAATCTAAAACTGTCATGAGAGTTTAATGCGCCCGTTACACGGGCGCACTCCGGCTGTTACATCGCCCGCGTCTGTTACGGGCAGAATTGACCAACCGGAGATTTCTCATGCGTTTTGCCCTGCTGTCTGCAGCCGCAGCGTTCATCCCTCTGGCAGCCGAAGCCGGCCCCCCGGCGACCGGCAGCCCGGACTATGGCCTCAGCTACGGCCCCCGTCCGGCCTATCTGATTTCCAAGCTGCCCGAGGGTGCCCTGAAGGACAAACTGCAGTCCTGCGCCGCGCAGACGCCCAGCCGCTCGGATTTCTCCATCGGCCACCGCGGCGCGCCGCTGATGTTCCCGGAACATACCGTTGAATCCAACGTGGCAGCCGCGCAGATGGGTGCCGGCATTCTGGAATGCGATGTCACCTTCACCAAGGATCTCGAGCTGGTCTGCCGCCATGCGCAGAACGATCTGCACACCACCACGGACATCCTGACCTCGGACCTGGCAGAAACCTGCATCACCCCTTTCTCCGCCGCCGATGGCGACACCCCGGCCACCGCCGAATGCCGCACCTCCGAACTGACCCTGGCCGAGTTCCGCACCCTGCAGCCCAAGATGGACAGCGCCGACAACACAGCCCTGACCGCCGCAGCCTATCTGGGCGGAACTGCCGACTGGCGCTCAACACTGTTTTCAGGCGACGCCACCACAATGACCCACGCAGAATCCATTGATCTGTTCAAATCACTGGGCGCCAAGTTCACCCCCGAACTGAAATCCCCCGCAGTAGAGATGCCCTTTGACGGCTTTACCCAGGCTGACTACGCCCAGAAACTGATTGACGAATACAAGGCCGCCGGCATCCCGCCCGCAGACGTCTGGGCGCAAAGTTTCAACCTTAAAGACGTGCTCTACTGGATCGAACACGAGCCCGAATTCGGCAAACAGGCGGTGTTCCTGGATGCCAGCTACGACCGCGAAGGCTTTGACCCGGACAACCCGGCGACCTTCCCGCATGACTTTGCAGCGCTGCACGCCAGGGGCGTCAACTACATCGCGCCGCCGATGTGGATGCTGGTGACGCTGGAGAACGGCCAGGTCGTCCCTTCGGCTTATGCCAAGGCAGCCAAGACTGCGGGCCTCAAACTGATCACCTGGACCCTGGAACGCTCCGGCCCGCTAACTTTCGGCGGCGGCTGGTACTTTCAGTCCATCAAGGACGCCACCACCGATGACAGCATGTATTACCAATTGCTGGATGTGCTGGCCCAGGATGTCGGGGTTGACGGCGTCTTCTCCGATTGGCCTGCAACCGTCACCTACTATGCAAACTGCATGGGGCTCTAAGCTCCGATCTAAAACAATACCCCCATCCCCGGCCGCCTCTCTGCCCAGGGGGCGGCCTCTTTAACGCCTGAACAGGATAGACATGTTATTCTGCGCCCCGACGCGATTCCGCATCTTGCGGGGTTGAGCCGCCCGGGTGCCCACCTTAGATAGATGGGAAGTGTAAGGAGAGACGCATGTTCGGCATTCCCGGCAAACAGGCCGTGACCATGACGCCCAAGGCTGCGGCCCAGATCGCGAAACTGATGGCCAAGGACGGCCATGCCGGCCTGCGCATCGGCGTCAAGAAGGGCGGCTGCGCGGGCATGGAATATACCATGGAATATGTCGACGCGCCCGACGCCAATGACGAGGTGGTAGAACAGGACGGCGCCCGCATCCTGATCGCCCCGATGGCGCAGATGTTCCTGTTCGGCACTGAAATCGACTATGAGGTGACGCTGTTGGAAAGCGGCTTCAAGTTCAACAACCCGAATGTCTCCGAAGCCTGCGGCTGCGGCGAGTCGATCTCCTTCAAGGAAATGCCCGGCGCCTGACACCAGCCAGACCTGCAAATGACACAGGGCGGGTTTCCCGCCCTTTTTGCTGCGCTGAACCGCCCTCAAGCGAATTGCGCGAACCTGCAGCCAGTGCTACCAGTCACGCCCAAACAGCACATTCGGAGGCACCCCATGCGGCGCAAACTGGCAGCAGGCAACTGGAAAATGAACGGCACCGGCGCAAGCCTCGCTGAATTGGCGGCCCTGGCGGAAAGCCACGGCAGCCCCGCTGCCGACATCCTGATCTGCCCGCCCGCAACCCTGCTGTCGCGCGCCGCGGACAGCGCCAAGGGCAGCGCTGTTGCCATCGGTGGCCAGGATTGCCACGCAAATGCCTCCGGCGCCCATACCGGCGATCTGTCGGCTGCCATGCTGAAGGACGCAGGCGCCGCTGCCGTGATCCTCGGCCATTCCGAACGCCGCGCCGACCACGGCGAAACGGATGCCCAGGTCTGTGCCAAGGCTGAGGCGGCAATCCGCGAGGGCCTTACCGCGGTGATCTGCATCGGCGAAACTCTGGCGGAGCGCGAAGCAGGCGATACTCTGAAAGTGGCTGGCACCCAGCTCGCAGGCTCCGTCCCTGCCGTTGCCACAGGCGCCAACTCCGTGATCGCCTATGAGCCGGTCTGGGCCATCGGCACCGGCAAGGTGCCGACGCTGGAACAGATTGCAGAGGTGCATGACTTCCTGCGCGCAGAACTCACCATCCGCTTCGGCGCGGAAACCGCTGACAGATTCCGCTTGCTCTATGGCGGCTCGGTCAAACCTTCCAACGCAGGCGAGATCTTTGCCGTCTCAAACGTCGACGGTGCGCTTGTGGGCGGTGCCAGTCTGAAGGCCGCGGATTTCTCCCCCATTATCGCCGCGCTTGAGGCCAGCTGAAGCAAATTGGGTATTTATGACCAGAAAGAAGCAGCGGGTTTCATGCGCTTCTTTCTGGTCTCAAATACCCTGGGGTGAATTGGCCCGCAGGGACAAGAGGGGCAGCGCCCCTGCCCTGAAACGCAAAACGCCCCGGCATCCCGGGGCGTTTCTTTTTGGCACACCCTTACTTTGTTATGATCTCCGGCCCCATCACCGCATTTGGCAGCACAGTCGACAGCCAGGGCACATAGGTGATCAGGATCAGGAAGACGAACAGCACCGCCAGAAACGGCAAAGCCGCGCGCACCACGCCCATCATTGGCATGCCCGCCACACCTGAGGTCACGAACAGGTTCAGGCCAACCGGCGGGGTGATCATGCCGATCTCCATGTTGACCACCATGATGATGCCCAGGTGGATGGGATCGATGTCCAGTTCGATGGCTATCGGAAACACCAAAGGCGCCACGATGACCAAGAGGCCCGAAGGCTCCATGAACTGGCCGCCGATCAGCAGGATCACATTGACGACAATCAGGAACATCACCGGACCAAAGCCCGCCGACAGCATCGCATTGGCGATATGCTGCGGCACTTGTTCGTCCGTCAGCACATGCTTCAGGATCAGCGCATTGGCGATCACGAACAGCAGCGTCACGGTCAGCTTGCCCGCCTCGAACAGCGTATGCTTGGTGTCTCGATGCACCAGCGACGGGACAAAGTACACCACGCTTTCCGCAAAATTCAGTGCAAACGCCTTGGCCCGCAACCAAAGCTGCTTCGGCAACCTGGCAAGGAAATCTGCAAATGTGCTGCCGCCTTGCAGCGTCGCGACTTCTGCCGCGGCGCCTGCCCCCCAAGCGCGGGATTCGACGCGCGGTCCCATATCCCGATAAACAAAACAGGCAATAAAGAAGGCATAGACCGCCGCCACCGCTGCCGCCTCAGTCGGTGTGAAGATGCCACCATAGATACCGCCCAGGATGATCACGATCAGGAACAGCCCCCAGCCCGCTTCACGACCCGACGTGATGATCTCGCCCCAGCCCTTCCACTCGCCCTTAGGCAGGTTCTTGACCTTGGCCATCACATAGATGGTGATCATCAGCATGAGGCCTGCCATCAGGCCCGGAATGACACCTGCCAGGAACATCCGCCCGACAGAGACCTCAACAGCCGCCGCATAGACCACCATCACAATCGACGGCGGGATCAGAATGCCCAGCGTGCCTGCGTTACAGATCACTCCGGCAGCGAACTCCTTGGTATAGCCCACCTGCCGCATACCTGCGATCACGATGGAGCCGATAGCAACAACAGTCGCGGGCGACGACCCGGACAGCGCGGCAAACAGCATGCAGGCAAAGACGCCGGCAATTGCCAGACCGCCCGGCAGATGGCCGACGCAGGCGATGGAAAAGCGAATGATCCGCCGTGCCACGCCGCCCGTCGTCATGAAACTGGAGGCGAGGATGAAGAACGGGATCGCCAGCAGGGTGAAATGCCCCTCAAAGGCTTCAAACAGCGTGCCTGCGACGCTTGCCAGCGAGCTGTCGGAATAGATCAGCAGAAAGATCGTGGAGCTGAGGCCCAGCGACACCGCAATCGGCACCCCGATCAGCAACAGGCCGATCACCATCGCGAATAGGATAACAACTTCCATCAGTCATGCTCCCCGCGCAGCGCCTGCACGTCTGCAATTTCATCTTCAACCTCGTGGCTGGCCACCAGCCGGTCCACATCGCCGCGGGCGATCTGAACAGCTGCCTGAAGGAACCGGAATACCAGCAGCAGCATCGACACCGGCAGCACCAAATAGGGCACCACTTTCGGCAATTTCTCATAGGCATCGCCATAGTTGATCAGGTCCTCCAGGAACCTGAAAACCGCCACCATCGGCACATCCTGCACCTCGTAAAAGCTCTGGCTGCGGGCCTTCATGTCAAATCCGGTCGGGAACCAGCGCCCCGAGGTGGGCGGCAGGTCGGCAAACACCGCCCAGTAATCATAGGCCCCCTTCAGCAGAAGCAGCGAAAACACCAGACAGCAGCCAGCGGCAAACAGCCCGACGGCACGGCGCGCACCGGGCACCAGCATGTTGACAATCGCATCCACCCCCAGATGCGCATGGGTCTTCACCGCATAAGACGCGCCCAGGAGCACCAGCCAGGCAAACAGGAACACCGTCAGCTCCAGCGCCCATAGAATGTTGGAATTGAACACAAACCGCGCAATCACATTGGCAAAGGTAATCGCCGTCATCAGCCCCAGAAGGAGCGCGATCAGGGTTTCTTCCAGTGCGTTGATAAGCCCGCTCGGGCCGGTTCTGGACCCCGCCATGGCTGCCTCCCAGATTTTTCGGAAAGAGGTGCAGGCGGCAGATCCCCGCGCCGCCTGCGGTCGCGGGGTGCCCGCAAAGACACCCCGGATCAGGCCTTTAGAGGCCCGCGTTGATCGCTTGCGCGGCGTCGATCTTCTCCTGGCCGACGTCGTCTGCGAACTGCGCCCACACTGGCTTCATCGCTTCGACCCAGGCCGCGCGCTGCTCTGCACTCAGTTCACGCACCACACCGCCGGCATCAATGATCGCCTGGCGCGCTTCGCCGTTCACCTTGGTGGATTCCGCGTTACGGGTGGCAGTCACCTCAGTCAGGATGGTCAGGAACTGGTCGCGCACCGCCGGGTCCAGGCTGTCCAGCCAGTCGACGGAGGTGACCACCAGATAATCCAGCGCGCCGTGGTTGGTCTCGGTCACACCGTCCTGCACCTCAAAGAACTTCTTGCCGTAGATATTGGACCAGGTGTTCTCCTGACCGTCCACAACACCCTGCTGCAGCGCGCCGTAAACTTCCGAGAACGCCATTTTCTGCGGGCTGCCGCCGATCGCTTCCATCTGCGCCACCAGCACGTCCGAGGACTGCACACGGAATTTCAGCCCGTCCGCATCCGAGGGCGCAACCAGCGGCTTGTTCGCCGACATCTGCTTCATGCCGTTGTGCCAATAGGCCAGCCCCTGCAGGCCACGGCGCTGCATGGAATCCAGCATCTCCTGACCGGTCTCAGATCCCTGAAACGCATCCACGGCTTCGATGTTCTTGAACATGAACGGCAGGTCGAACAGGCGGAACTGCTTGGTGAATTTCTCAAACTTCGACAAGGACGGCGCGGCCAGCTGCACATCGCCCTGCAGCATCGCTTCCAGCACCTTATTGTCGTTGTAAAGCGTGGAGTTCGGATAGACCTCCATGCACATGGTGCCGTTCATCTCGTCATTGACACGGCGCTCCAGCAGCGAGGCCGCGATCCCTTTGGGGTGCTTGTCGGTATTTGTGACATGGCTGAACTTCACCACGATTTCGCCGTCATCGCAGGACGCAGCAGCAGCGCCCGCAGTCACGGACAGCGCCAGTGCTGTAGCGGCGGTTGTCAGGAATTTCATTGTTGTTTCCTCCCAGAAAAATGTCGGTCAATCCGATGGCACGCTCAGCGCGCGGCTGAAGCCTGACAACAACATCCCAAGTTGCGCAAAACCGCTCAACAGTTGATTGGAACATCATCAAAAATCTTAATTTACCCTGGTTTTACATATACTTACGCAGCAAGCCTCATACGTTCCGCCTGCGTCTGTCGCACCCTGTGCGAAATCCCGCACAGGGTGCTTTGTGCTTTGTGCGAAAATCCGCACAAATGTTAGCGCAATAGAAAATTCGGGAATCGCTGCTTTTTCATCTTTACAAAAATACTCCCGCCGGAGGCATCCAACCGCTCCGCTCACGCCGTCCGTCAAGGTGTTGCGCTACCACCGTACGCACCGCTTGCTCCCCCTTAACGCCGCTCTGCCATAGTCCCTGATGTCGCGACACCGGTGCGGACTGACATCCCGCACCAACAGGAGATCACAGGGCCCCCAAAGCCACATCTTGATGTGGTGCAGGGGCGTCCCGCAATGAAGGCTTCAGCGGACACGGGGGCTTCTGGTCCCCGCCCTCTCTCCGCCCGCGGCCCCCATTGGGGCTTTCCGGCGGCGCCGCCTCCTAAACGGTTCCGGCCCCAGCGCCGGACAGAACAGACCGCACGGCTCCCCCAAGGCCCCGCGCCCTCAGCGGCGGTAATCTTCGGGCCGGATGCCATAGCGGGCCAGCTTGTCATAGAACGTCTTGCGCGGCAGCTTCAGGGCTTCGGCGGCCGCAGCCGCGCGCCCGTTGGCCCGGCCCAGGGCCGCAATCAGCAAGGAGCGCTCCACCTGCGCCATCTGTTCTGCCAGCCCCAGCCCCGCCGCCGCAGCTGCCTCCTCTGGCATCCCCAGCACAAACCGCATCGCCGCCGACATCAGCGACCGCGCATTGCCCGGC
Source organism: Leisingera sp. S232 (assembly GCF_049800895.1). NCBI lineage: Bacteria > Pseudomonadati > Pseudomonadota > Alphaproteobacteria > Rhodobacterales > Roseobacteraceae > Leisingera > Leisingera sp. S232. Next base: position 83,126 of record NZ_JBNAFX010000001.1, read on the forward strand.
CAGTCCTGTGCCATCAGCGCCGCCAGATGCTCCTGCGAAATCTCCGGTTCACCGATCCCCGCCTGCTCCGCCGCCTGCGCCACGTAATGGCGAAACAGCACCGGAATGTCGCCCGGTCGCTCCGCCAGCGACGGGATGCGCACCCGCATGACATCCAGCCGGTAGAACAGATCAGCACTGAACCTGCCCGTCTGCGCCAGCTCTTCCAGACCGGCGCTGGAGCCTGCGATGATCCGCACCCCGCTGCCGCCCTGTTCCAGCTCTGCCAGCAGCGCGTATTGCGCAGGCTCCGGCAGCGCCTGCACCTCGTCCAGAAACAGCGAGCCACCAGCCGCCTCCCGGCACAGCTCTGCCATCGCCTCAGCCGCCAAACCGGCAGCTGGGTGTTTCACAAACGGACCTTGCGCGGCGGATGACATCAGATGGATGACCTCTGCCACTTTGGAAATACCGCTGCCGGGCGCGCCGGTGACCAGCACCTCCGCCCCCGTCGGCGCCACCGTACGCACCCGCTGGCGCAATTCCCTGGCCTGCGGCGACGTGCCGAACAAAAGCCGCGCCGCCGGGTCGCCGCTCTCCAGCTGATGTTTCAGCCGCCGGTTCTCCAGCACCAGCGCCCGGGTCTTCAGGGCACGCTCCAGCACCGGCAGAAAATCCGCGGGCGCGCAGGGTTTCTCCAGGAAATCAAAGGCCCCCTGCGACATCGCTTTCACCGCCATCGGAATGTCGCCCTCGCCGGTCAGCAGCACCACCGGCAGTTCCTCGTCGGCGCCGCGCGCAAACGCCAGCAGGTGAAACCCGTCCCGCCCCGGCATCCGGATGTCCGAGACAATGATGCCGTCAAATCCGGGTGTTATATGGTCCTTTGCCGCCACAAACGAACCACAGGCCGTCACCTCCAGATCATTCAGCTCCAGCGTCTGCGACAAGGCTTCACGCACCGCCGCATCATCATCCACCAACAGCACCTTGCGAGTCATGCGGCGTCTCCTTTTTCAGCAGCTTCACGCCACGGCTCCAGCTCCACCGTAAACACCGCGCCGCCGCCAGTGTTGGCACCGCGGATATTGCCGCCAAAGCTCTGCACCAGTCCGTATGAAATGGACAGCCCTAGCCCCATGCCCTCAGAGCTGCCCACTGCCTTTGTCGAATAGAACGGATCGAACATCTTTTCCGGCTCCTTGATGCCGGGGCCGCTGTCCTGCACCCGCACCAGCAACCGGGGACCAATATCGACCGAGATCGAGATCACCTGCTCCACCTGCCCCTGCATCGCATCGGCGGCATTGTTGATCAGGTTGACAAAGACCTGCGTCAGCCGCACGTCGCCGCCCCAGGCATGCACCGCCCCGCCGCAGTCCGCCGCAGTCCAGCGCAGGTCAATCTGGTCCGCCTTCAACCGCGGCGCCGTCAGCTCCACCGCGGCGTCAATCACCTGAACCAGATCCACCCGCCCCATCGGCTCGCTCTCGTTGCGGGCAAAGGCGCGCAGGTTCTTGATGATCCGCGCCATCCGCGCCGCCATATCGGCAATCCGGCCCAGATTTTCGCCTGTACGCTCCGCCTTGCCCCGTGCCAGAAAAGCGGCGCCGTTTTCGGCATACTGCTGGATCGCCATCAAGGGCTGGTTCAGCTCATGGCTGATGCCCGCCGACATCTGCCCCAGCGCCGACAGCTTGCCTGCCTGCACCAGATCCTCCTGCGCGCGTTTCAGCGCCGCTTCGGCCTCTTTCCGTTCGCGCACTTCCCGGCGCAATTGGGCGTTGGCCGCCGACAGATCGCGGGTACGCTGTTCGACCCGGCTTTCCAGCACTTGATTGGCCTCTGCCAGAGTACGCCGACGCTCCATCACAATGAACAGCAAAGCACCGAAGGCCAGGCATATTGCCGCCAGCGCCGCCGCCTGCAGCGCCGCTAACCGCCGGGCCGGCGCCACATCCACCAGAATTTCACCGGTCATGCCGATCAGCGGCAGCCGCACCGACAGATGCAGCGCCCGGCCAGGCAGATAAGAGCTGCCCTGCAGCGACCAGATCTCATGTCCCGCATGAACATCCCGCCTCGTCACTGCGGGTATCTGCCCTTGCGCTCCGCGCCGCCAGAACAATAGCTCCGAGCGGTTGGCGATGAACACCTCACCGCTTTCATCTGTAAAGAACACCGCCGGCAGCGACCCCCGCCAGGTCTGTTCCACATCCCCCACATCAGCCACCACCACCAGCGCGCCGCGCACCCGGCCATCGCTGCCAAAGGCAGGCGCCGCATAGAAATAGGCCCGCTTGCCCTCAGGTTCCAATACCCCGTGCCCCGTGCCCAGCGCGCCCTGGGTTGCGCGGACGAAATAGTCCTCCTGCGCCACGCTGGCCCCCGCCACCCCTTCCGCGGCTGCCAGAACCCGACCATCAGCAGATGCGAAAAACACGTCCAGCGCCGCGGTCTTGTCGGCCACAGTCCGCAGCAGCTCTGCCGCGCCCGCGCGTGCAGCTGGCGTGGTCAGGCCCGCCAGCGCCGGATGCGGTGCCGTCAGCACCGCCAGCTCCTGATAGACCTGCAGCTGAGTGCTGACGCGGTCAGACGCCAGCGCAAGATCCGCCGCACTGCGTTCCGCCAGCCCGGTCAGCGCCTGGCGGTAGCCATATGACCATGCCGCAAGCGCCAGTGCCGCGACCGCCACAAGGAACCCGGCAGGCAGGCTCCAGCGAAGGACATTCTGATTTTTCATTGCGGCAGGTTATCAAAGCGCCCCTTGCATTGACCAGATGCAACGGCAACAACCCAAGTATGAAGACTTTGATCCAATCCCCCACCGATCCCGCCTTTGTGCAGAACCCCTACCCTTTCTACGCAGCGGCGCAGGAACAGGGGCAGCTGCACTACTGGCAGGACTACGGCATGGCAGCCGCCTTCGGCCATTCTGCCGTGCATATGCTGCTGCGCGACCGCCGCTTCGGCCGTGAAATGCCGGAAGAGCTGCGCAAACCCGGCCCTGCCCATCTTGCCCCCTTTCTGGCCGTTGAAGCCCATTCGATGCTGGATGCGGAACCGCCCCGCCACACCCGGTTGCGCAAACTGGTGCTGCGTGCCTTCACGTCCCGTGAAATCGCCGCGCTGGAGCCGGTGATCAGCGGCCTGTGCCATCAGCTGATCGACCGCTTTGCGGACCAGCCCTTTGATCTCTTGGAGACCTATTGCACCCAGGTGCCGGTGATCACCATCTGCCGCCTGCTGGGCGTGCCAGAGGAGATGGCACCACAGCTTCTGGGTTGGTCGCACAAGATGGTGGCGATGTATCAGGCGTCCCGTACAAAAGAGACCGAACACGCCGCGGCGCAGGCGGCGCAGGAGTTCACGGATTTCCTGCGCCGCTATGTCGCTCAGCGCCGCACGGATCCCCGCGACGACCTGATCACCCGGTTGATCACCGCCGAAGAGGAAGGCGATAAACTGTCAACCGATGAGCTGATCGGCACCTGCATCCTGCTTTTGAACGCCGGCCACGAAGCCACCGTGCATTCGCTTGGCAACGGCGTGAAGACAATGCTGCAGCAGGGCTGGAAACCCGAATGGCTGGCGCCCGAAGGCATAGAAAGGCTGGTGGAGGAAATCCTGCGCTATGACCCGCCTCTGCACATGTTCACCCGCTACGCCTATGAGGAGGCAGAGGTTTTCGGCCACATCTTTCAGCGCGGCGAGCAGGTGGCGCTGCTTCTGGGGGCCGCCAACCGCGATCCCAAGGCGCTGGATGATGCGGATGTTTTTGATCCGACCCGTCCGCCCAAAGTGAACAAAAGCTTCGGCGGCGGCCTGCATTTCTGCGTCGGCGCACCGCTGGCGCGGCTGGAAATGCAGATCGCCCTGCCCATTCTGTTTGAACGGTGCCCGGACCTGAAGCTGGCGGCAGAGGCGGAATACAGCAACAGCTACCACTTCCACGGGCTGACCCGGCTGCTGGTCAGCCGCGGCTGACCAAAGGAGGGCTCCCGCCCGCGCTGCAGGGATCAAAGATCCCCTTGCACCGTTGGGCCCGGCGCCGCTGACGCGGCGCAGCCCCGTTTCATCTTTGCCCAAATACTCCGGGGGTGAGGCGCTTTAGCGCCGAGGGGGCAGCGCCCCCTTGCCCGACGCCGCAGGGTGCCGCCCAGGCGGCATCGCAGCCGCAGCCATGGCGGAACTGTCCAGGATCCAGTCCCGGAAGGCGGCCACCTTGGGAGTGTGCCACTTCTGCCGCTCACCGATCACAGCATACGACCCGGCCGGTGTTCCGCAGGTCATGTCCGGAAACGGCAGCACCAGTTCCCCGCGTTCCAGCTCATCGCGGCACAGAACTAGATCCGCCATCACCACGCCGGTGCCAAGCACCGCGGCGCGGGTGGCCATGTCGAGGTTCGGGAAGGCTTCACCGCTGGCGGGATCCACATCCTCCACCCCGAAGTGCTGCACCCAGGTCGCCCAATCCTCGCGGCGCGGGGTTTCGTGCAGCAGCCGGAGACCAGCCAGCGCCCCCGGCCCCTCTGCCAGCTGAGGCAGCAGAGAGGGCGCGCAGGCCGGGGCAAGGATCATGTCGAACAGCGGCATGACCTCGATATCCGCAGGCCGCCCCGGGATTTTCTCCAGCGAAATGCCAAGATCGTATTCCGCTCTTTCAAACCCTTTGCTGCCATAGAAGTCAGTGGCCAGCCGCAGGGTGATCTCTGGATGTGCGGCCCGGAACTCCTCTACTCGGGGCAGCAGCCAGCGCAGTGACAGGGTCGGCGGGCAGATCACCCGCAGTTCAGAGGCATCCGCAGCGATCCGGTCCACCTCGTGCTGCATCATCGCAAAAGCTTCGGTCAGCACCGGCAAAAGCCGCTGCCCCGCCGCTGTCAGCGCCACACCTCGGGCGTGGCGGTGAAACAGCTGCACGCCCATATGCGCCTCCAGGATCTTGATCTGGCGGCTGATGGCGCCACGGGTCACGAACAATTCGTCCGCAGCGGCGATATAGCCCTGATGACGGGCAGCGGCCTCGAAGGCGCGCAGAGCATTGAGAGGCGGCAGGCGCATTACATCCCATGGATCAGTTTTCCTGATCCATCTTGCAGTTTAACTGGTTTGCGCACAAGCCCCTTGCGGGCCTATCCCTCAGGACCTGGATGGAGAGCAACCAATGAATACTAAGACAGCAGTAACGAACGGGCACTGCACCGCCCCTTCTGCCAGCCGCATAGCACGGTGGATTACAGGCGTCTTTGGTTTCAGGAAAACTGATCCATATGCTTTCCAAAACTGTCATTCGGTAAAGATACCGGGCAGCGAACTGGCGCGGCGAGAAGGCACATCCCCGCATCTGCTGGCGGATATCGGTGTGATGTCGGCATCCGCTGACGAAAGCACATCGCCCTGGCGGCTGCAGGACGGGCGGCATCTGCTGCTGCGCCCGCCGCTCTGAAGTTTTGCCGTGAAGCCTTTGTCCGGCCAGCACATGGCCGGGCCTGCCGCAACCAGAGCCTAGCCCAGCGGCAGCATGGTTGTTGATTTGATCTCTTCCATCGACAAAAGCGCCGTCACATTGTGCACTTTCACCTCGGAAATCAGCGCCTGATAAAACACGTCATAGGCACGGGCGTTCTGCACCCGCACTTTCAGGATATAGTCGATATCGCCTGCCAGCCGGTGCGCCTCCTGCACTTCGGGGCGTTCCTGAAGCGCTTTCAGGAACTTGGCCTGCCATTCCGCCTCATGCTCCGAGGTGCGGATCAGGACAAAGAAACAGGCCTCAAACCCCAGTGATTCCGCATCCAGAAGCACCGTCTGCTGGCCGATGACACCGGCCTCCTTCAGCTTGCGGATGCGATTCCAAACAGGCGTCTTGGAAGAGCCCACACGGCGAGCAATTTCGTCCAGCGACTGGCTGGCATCGCGCTGCAGTTCAGCCAGAATTTTCCTGTCCGTGCCATCGATCCGCACCGTCATTCCTGTTTTCTCCTGTTCCTGAGGATCATCGGACCGCCTTTGACCCAGTGCGGAACCAATGTTCTTATTTGCCTGCCCATATAGCGCAATACCGGGAATATTTCCTATATCTACCCCTAAGTCAAACCACCTTGGAAAGGGTTCCGGGAATGTCCGCAGATACGACACATGCCGCCAATGCCACCGCTTACGGCCGCGGTGGTATGTGCTGTCTGGTTGCGGGCCAGGTTGTCTTTGCGGGCTCCGGCCCCGGCGACCCGGATCTGCTGACCATCAAAGCCCTGCGCGCGCTGCAGGAGGCGGATGTGGTTCTGCATGACCGTCTGGTCAGCGCAGATATTCTTGCGCTGGCAGGTCCGCAGGCGATGCTGGAAGACGCCGGCAAGGAAGGTTTCGGTGCGCAGGTCAGCCAGGCGGACATCAATGCCCGGCTGGTGGCGCTGGCCAAGCAAGGCTTGAAGGTGCTGCGCCTCAAGGGGGGCGACCCGGCGATCTTTGCCCGTCTGGATGAGGAGCTGACCGCCTGCGAAGACGCCGGCATCGCCTACAGCATCATTCCCGGCATTACCGCTGCATCGGCTGCCGTGGCGGCCATCGGCCAAAGCCTGACCCAGCGCGGCCGCAACACCTCGGTGCGGTTCCTGACAGGCCATGCGATGACCGGTTTTGCCGATCACGACTGGGCAGCGCTGGCGCGCCCCGGCGAGGTTGCGGCAGTCTATATGGGCAAGAAATCCGCCCGCTTTGTACAGGGCCGCCTGATCATGCATGGGGCAGACCGCACCACGCCCGTGACCATTATCGAAAACGCCTCGCGCCCGGATCAACGGGTGCTGGAAACCAATCTGGACCGCCTGCCCGCCGACCTGGATGCGGCCGGGTTCGACGGCCCTGCCCTCACATTCCTGGGCCTTGCCCCGCGCAAAGCGGTGTCTGCCCTGAACGATCTCAAAACGGAGCTTGCATAATGGCCCGCGCTTTTACGCCCAAAGTCATCACTGCCAACGACCTGCTCGAAGGCGATGTGATCTACTTCACTGCTGACGACACCTGGACCCGCCACATGGCCGAGGCCGAGCTGATCACCGACGAAGCCGTAGCCCCCCTGCGCCTCCTGGAAGCAGAGAAGCAGAACATCAGCATCGTCGGCGCCTATCTGGCTGACGCCAAGGCAGGCCCGAACGGCCCCGAGCCGACCCATTTCCGCGAGGAATTCCGCCGCACCGGGCCCTCGAACTACTTCCATGGCAAGCAGGAGGCTGAAGCCAATGTATAAGTACAACGAGTTTGACGAAGCCTTCCTGGCTGAACGCAACGCCCAGTTCCGCGCCCAGGTCGAGCGCCGCATTGACGGCTCGCTTACCGAGGAAGAATTCCGCCCGCTGCGCCTGATGAACGGCGTCTATCTGCAGCTGCACGCCTATATGCTGCGGGTTGCGATCCCCTATGGCACCCTGAACCCCGACCAGATGCGCGCGCTGGCGCTGCTGGCCGAGAAATGGGACCGCGGCTATGGCCATTTCACCACCCGCCAGAACATCCAGTACAACTGGCCGAAACTGCGCGACCTGCCGGACATGCTGGACGCGCTGGGTGAGGTTGGCCTGCACGCCATCCAGACCTCGGGCAACACCATCCGCAACACCACCGCCGACCATTTCGCCGGTGCCGCCGCGGAAGAAGTCACCGACCCGCGCCCCTATGCCGAGCTGATCCGCCAGTGGTCCACCGACCACCCGGAATTCCAGTTCCTGGGCCGCAAGTTCAAGATCGCCATCACCGGCAGCGACACCGACCGCGCCGTGATCAAGGCGCATGACGTGGGCCTGCAGGTGGTCGAGCAGGACGGCCAGATCGGCTTCAAGGTCATCGTTGGCGGCGGTCTCGGCCGTACCCCGATGATCGGCAAGACCCTGCGCGAGTTCCTGCCGCAGGCGGATCTGCTGCCCTATCTGGAAGCGGTTCTGACCGTCTACAACGTGCTGGGCCGCCGCGACAACAAATACAAGGCGCGTATCAAGATCACCGTCTCGGAAAACGGCATCGACACTTACCGCGCAATGACCGAGGAAGCCTTCCTCACCATCCGCGGCCAGTACGACGGCACCGACCAAGAGCTGCTGGAAGAGATCAAGGCGCATTTCACGGCGCCGGAGTTCCGCTCAGGTTCCACCGAAGCGTTCGATACTGCCTATGAAAACGACCCGGTGTTCCGCGCCTGGGCCGACACCAACCTGGATCAGCACCGCGCCGAAGGCCACGCCATCGCCACCATCTCGATCAAGGCGCATGGCGCAACCCCGGGCGACGCCTCGGCGGAGCAGATCCGTGTGATGGCGGACCTGGCGGAGAAGTACGGCTATGGCGAGCTGCGCATCAGCCACCAGCAGAACGTGATCCTGCCGCATGTCCACAAGTCGGACCTGCCCGCGATCCACGCCAAGCTGAAAGAGCACGGGCTGGCCACTGCCAACCTGGGCCTGATCTCGGACATCATCGCCTGCCCCGGCATGGACTACTGCAACCTGGCCACCGCGCGCTCGATCCCGGTCGCGCAGGAGATTGCCACCCGCTTTGACGAGCTGAAGCTGGAGCATGACATCGGCCACCTGCAGATCAAGATCTCGGGCTGCATCAACGCCTGCGGCCACCACCATGTGGGCCACATCGGCATCCTGGGCCTGGACCGCGCCGGCGTCGAGAACTACCAGATCACCCTGGGCGGCGACGCCTCGGAGAACGCTGCCATCGGCACCCGCACCGGCCCCGGTTTTGCCTATGACGAAATCGTGCCTGCGGTGGAGCGGATCGTGGACACCTATCTGGCGGTACGTGAAAGCGCCGAGGAGACCTTTATCGAGACCTACCGCCGGGTCGGCATGGACCCCTTCAAGGCCGCGCTTTATCCCGAGGCCGCAAAGAAAGTCGCCTGATCTGATGTTCCAGACAGCCGGAAACAAGCCCGCCGGAGAAGCAGATATTCTCCGGGACCGGGAGCTGGCCGCCAAGGCGGAGGCGCTGAATGCGCGCTTCCGCCACCATTCGGCCACCTCGGTGATGCAGGGCGCATTGCGGGACGCAGGGCATATTGCCCTGGTCTCCTCTTTCGGCGCGGAATCCGTGGTGCTGCTACACATGGCCGCGATCATCGACCAGATGACCCCGGTTGTGTTTGTGGACACTGAGCTGTTGTTTACCGAAACGCTGATCTATCAGCAGGAGGTAAGCGAACGCCTGGGCCTGCGCAATCTGCGCATCATCCGCGCCGACGACATCCCCGAGAAGGACCCCTACGGGGCCCTCAAGTTCAGCGACAAGGACGCCTGCTGCACCCTGCGCAAAACGGTGCCGCTGCAAAAGGCGCTGGCGGGGTATGACGGCTGGATCACCGGGCGCAAACGGTTCCAGTCCGGCACCCGCGCGGCGCTTGATTTCTTCGAGGTCGAAGAGGGCACCGGGCGGCTGAAGATCAACCCCCTGGCCCATTGGGCGCCCGAGGACGTGCGCGCCTATATGGATGAAAACCGCCTGCCCCGCCATCCGCTGGTGGCCAAGGGGTATCCGTCGATCGGCTGCGCGCCCTGCACCAGCCCGGTCAAGGAAGGCGAAGACCCGCGCGCCGGCCGGTGGCGCGGCGAAAACAAAGAAGAATGCGGCATCCACATAGTGGACGGCCAAATGCTACGCACAGGAGCGTGAGTGAGATGACTGTTATCGTGACCGACACCGGCTTTGCTGCCGACGACTGGACCGCCGGCTTTGAGGGATCAGACGTGCTGGTTCTGGCCTCTGACGCCAACCTGAACGGCGTTGCATTGGACGGCGTGGACCTGGTGCGGATTGAGTTCCCCAGCTTTGCCGACGGGCGCGGCTTTACCCTGGCCCGCCAGCTGCGGCTGAAAGGTTTTGAGGGCCGCCTGCGCGCCTTTGGCCATGTGATTGCCGACCAGTATGCCATGGCCCGCCGCTCTGGCTTTGACGAGGTGGAACTGAGCGACGAACTGGCCGCCCGCCAGCCCGAGGACCAGTGGCTTGCCCGTGCCAACTGGCAGGACCACAGCTATCAGGCCCGCCTGCGCGGCAGCACTGCTGCCCGCTAAGCCAGCCCCGAACCCGGGGAGACATCTTTGCAAAACCGGCCCCGTTGTGTCAGACGCGGGGCCGGTTTCGCAAAACAGAGGGTTTCCCTGACCCAGATCAACGATTAATCAAAGGTGCCGGCTACTCCTCCGGCAGTGCAACCGATGAATGAGATGACCGCCGTGACCGATACCGCCACCACCCCCGCGCCGGAAAAGGCGAAACCCGCCCTGCCCGACGCCCAGACCGTCACTGAGGTGAAACACTGGACCGACAAGCTGTTCTCCTTCAAGGTGACGCGCCCGGCCTCCCTGCGCTTCCGCTCGGGCGAGTTCGTGATGATCGGCCTGATGAATGATCCCGATCCCAAAACCGGCAAGGTAAAACCATTGCTGCGTGCCTATTCTATCGCCTCGCCCAGCTGGGACGAGGAAATGGAATTCTACTCGATCAAGGTCGAGGACGGTCCGCTGACGTCGCGCCTGCAGCACATCCAGCCGGGCGACGAGATCATCCTGCGCCCCAAGCCTGTCGGCACTCTGGTGCATGACGCGCTGCTGCCGGGCAAGCGGATCTGGTTCTTTGCCACCGGCACCGGCTTTGCCCCCTTTGCGAGCCTTCTGCGCGAGCCGCAGACCTATGAAGATTACGACGAGGTGATCATCACCCACACCTGCCGCACTGCTGGTGAGCTGACCTATGGCCGCGAACTGATCGAAGGCCTGAAGGAAGACGAACTGCTGAACGAAGTGATCGGCGAAGGCTTCTGGAAGAAGATCAAATACTACCCGACCACCACCCGCGAGGAGAGCCCCAAGATGGGCCGCATCACCGATCTGATGCGCTCGGGCGAGGCGTTTGCCGAACTTGGTGTGCCACCGCTGAACCCGGAAAGCGACCGCGCGATGATCTGCGGCAATCTGGCGTTCAACCTTGAACTCAAGGATCTGTTCGAAAACACCTATGGGCTGGAAGAAGGTGCCAACTCCAAACCGGCCCATTTCGTGGTGGAAAAAGCGTTCCTGGACTGATCCCGGGCCGGGCAGCCCCCGCAGGCTGCCCGATTTTTGACATGGTTTTGACGGGAGGTTGCCGCCTCCCGTTTATCATTTGTTGGTGATGAATCGGTATTCCAGTTGCTGAGATCCAGAATGGAGCAGCAGCAGATGTACAACGAAACGGCCCCCGGGCAGGCGCCCCTCTTCCAGTCCGTCAGAACCGAGGCAGGCAAGGCTCGCGTCCGTGCCGCCGTGTCGGGTTTTCAGAACCGCCCCGAACAGGTGCAGCCGTCAGCCGCGGAACGCACTGCCGCCATCAAGGCACAATTCGACATGCGGGCAATGGCCCCGCAGGACATCGACCGGATGTTTGATGCGCTGGTGCAGACAGGCCATCCGATGACCGCACCGATGCTGCTGCTGAATTCGATGGGCGAACGATTCCGCAGCCATCTGGCATCACTGGCAGGCAAGGATTATGACAGCAGCAAGCCTCTGGACCTGGTTGCAGTGGCACAGCTTCAGATCCAGCGCGCCCGCAAACAGGGCAGCGCCAGCGGCGGCTGGGAGAGCTTTCTGGCATTCCTGGCACCGTCGGCGCCGCAGCCTGCTCAGACCGTGACCCAGGCGCCGATGGACCATGTGGCGCGGCTTGCGCAGCAGGCCCAGGTGCGGCCGAACTGATCCGGCGCTCAGACCAACTGTGGCGACCGCTCTGGAAAATCAATCTCAAATAAATTGCGGCCGGGAAATCCCGGCCGCATGTCCTGTTTCTGCCGGGGCAACCGGTGTCACCCGGTCACTCGCTGGCGGTTGCAGCGCTGCCCGTGGCGGCGTCCGTCACGCCGGTCTGGTTCAGCAGTTCTCCGGCCGCGGAAGACGCATCGTTCAGCGCCTCGGCAGCGGCACCTGCGGCGCTCGTGGCGGTATCGGTGGCAGCATCCACAGCTGTTTCCACCGCATCAGACGTCGCATCAGCCGCAGCATCTGCAACGCCTTCGGCTGCGTCAGCCGCTGCATCCGCCACGTCGCCGGCCGTGTCCACAGCCCCATCAACGGCGTCACCCACTGTTTCCGTCACTGCGTCGGTGGCGTCATTCACCACATCCTGAGCCGCTTCAACCGCGCTTCCTGCGGCCTCTTCCACAGCATCGCCTGCGTCCTCAGCGGCCTCTTCAACGGCTGCGGCCGGCTCTTCAGCAGTTTCCGGCGCGGTGCTGCTTTGCTCTTCCTGCACAACCGGCGCCTCCGCCGGAGCTGGCTCCTGCGTGCCCTGGCCGGTCACAACCACATAGGCCCCGGCTGCGGCGGCACCCAGCGCCAGCAAAATCAACAACTGTTTCATTTCTCTCTCCTCACTCTTGTCGGCCACCCGGGCCGGGGCCGCAGCTGATGCGGCATATGCCCTGCCAGATGGCGCCGAAGACGTTGCGGCTCAAGGGGGAAGTTTCCGGCGCCCGCATCACGGGCGGCACGGCGCCGCCCGTTTCCTGCGAAACTGGCAGAACACCGCCGCAGCTTCGCAGTTTTCGGCGGCAGAACCACCCACCCCGCACTGCGGCAGGCTCTGTTCGGCGCTTGTTTTCAGGGCCATTTGCAACATGCGGCCTTGAAAAGCGTCTTTCCTGCAGCCATACCGGCCATAGCGCTTGAATCACACGCGTGGGGGCAGTAGCGTTCCCGCACTTTTTGCAATGACAGAAGGATCACAGTCATAGCCCGCAGACCTCATAACGCGCCGCCGCAACGCGACACCGGCCCGCGCGTCAACGAAAAAATCCGTGCCCCCGAAATCCGCCTGATCGGTGCCGATGGCGAAAACGCCGGGGTCGTGCATCCCGCGAAAGCCATGGACATGGCGGCAGAGGCCGGATTGGATCTGGTTGAAATCTCGCCCAATGCCAACCCGCCCGTGTGCAAGATCATGGATTTTGGCAAGTTCAAATACGAACAGCAAAAGCGCGAGAGCGAAGCCCGCAAGAAGCAGAAGATCATCGAGGTCAAAGAGGTCAAGTTCCGTCCCAACACGGATACTCATGACTATGAAGTGAAGATGCGCAACGTCTTCAAGTTCCTCGAGAACGGCGACAAGGTGAAGGTCACCCTGCGCTTCCGCGGCCGCGAGATGGCGCACCAGAACCTCGGTCGCGAACTGCTGGAACGGGTAGCCGAAGACATCAAGGAAATCGGCAAGGTCGAAAACATGCCGAAGATGGAAGGCCGCCAGATGATCATGATGATCGGCCCGCTTGCCAAGAAGTAAGCCACCCATCTGCCAAACAAAATTCAGCCCCGCAGCCTTGGCCGCGGGGCTTTTCTTTTGCTGCCGCCATTACAGTTAGCGGTGCCTTAACGCCTGCCCGATATAACCGTCCCAACGGCACCAAGAGGCAGGCATGCAGAGTTTAACCGACGTTCAAAACACCGCTTTCATGGCGATCGGCCCCAGCCGTATTGCAGCCCTGTCGCTGCTGGCGCTGTCGCAGGGGCAATCAGACAGCGCAGACACAGAGCCCAAGGCTGTTCTGGACCTTTCTGTGCAGCGACTGAATGCTGCCTATGCCATGCTCGGCTCCGGCCTCGATGAGCTGCTGGAGGAGTGCCGCTACAGCCTGCCAGAGCCGCTCGAGGCCAAGCGCAAAGCTTGTCGGCAGGTGCTGCAGCCACTGCACAAGGCGATCTCAAAGTCTGAACAGGACGTGCTGCAGCAATTGCGCGCCATTCCGGGGCTTTCCGACCTGTGCCTCTTCCAGCTTGAGCCGGTGATTTCCGATTTTCTCAAGGATATGGTGCATAACCTGCGCGAAGCACAGCAGTTGCGCGAGGTGCAGCGTGAAGAAAACATGCGCACGACCATCGCCAATGCCGAAAGCGTTGGCCGCAATATCAAATTCATTTCCTTCAACGCCTCGATTGAGGCTGCGCGGATCGGCGACATGGGCAAGGGCTTTGCCGTCATCGCCACAGAAATCCGCGACCTGTCCGGCAAGACCCAGACGCTGCTGGAGGAGATTTCCAGCTATCTGAAGCACTGACGCAAAACAGGCGCCGCAAAACAGGCGCCTGCTGTGGTTCTGCTGTCATACAGTGGTCCCGAATTCAGCTGATGGCGGCCACCGCGCGCTTCGTCATCACCGCCACCAGATGCGCGCGGTAGTCCTTGCTGCCATGCAGATCGCCCATCATGCTGCCTGCATCCAGGCTGAGACCCTCCAGCGCATCCGGCGCAAAACTGGCGCTCAGCGCAGCTTCGGCTTCGCGCCAGCGGAAGGCGCCCTCTTCCGAGGCACCGGTCACGCCAACCCGCACGCCATCGGCGTATTTCGCCACAAACACGCCAACCAGCGCAAAGCGGGACGCGGGCTGGTCGAACTTCTGATAATGCGCAGCTTCCGGAATGTCGCAGCGCACCCCAGTGATGATTTCCCCCTCGTCCAAGGCAGTTTCAAACAGGCCCTGAAAGAAATCATCTCCCGCAATCTCGCGCCTGTCCGTCACGATGGTGGATTTCAGCGCCAGCATTGCTGCCGGGTAATCCGCCGCCGGATCGTTGTTGGCCAGGCTGCCGCCGATGGTACCACGGTTCCTGACCGCCGGATCGCCAATGCCCGCGGCCAGCGCCGCCAGTGGCGGGCAGGCCTCGGCTGCGACGTCAGCATGGGTGGCGCCGCCGCCGATTGTCAGCACGCCGTCCGCAATGCTGACCCCCTTCATCTCCGCAATACCGGCAAGGCTCACCAATTTCGACGGCATCGCCAGCCGCTGTTTCAGCGTTGGAATCAGCGTCTGCCCGCCGCCCAGCGCCTGCGCCTCCTCCTCTGCCAGCGCGGCCACGGCCTCGGCGACGGTTGCAGGCGTCTCGAACTCGAATTCATACATTTCGTATCCTTTCTGAAAACCGGCCCGCCGGCTTTCATCTTTCCGAAAATACTCCGGGGGTATGGGGGCAGCGCCCCCATGAACCCTTACCCGTTCATCGCCGCCCACACGCGTGCAGGGCTCAGCGGCATGTCGATATGGGTCACATCCTGGCCCGCCGACTGCAGCGCATCGACCACCGCATTGACCACTGCAGGCGGCGAGCCAATGGCACCGGCCTCGCCGCAGCCCTTCACCCCAAGCGGATTGTGGGTGCAGGGCGTCTGGCAGGAATGGTCCACCTGATAGAACGGCACATCATCAGCCCGCGGCATGGCGTAGTCCATAAAGGACGCCGACAGCAGCTGGCCATCCGCATCATAGGCCGCGTTTTCCAAAAGCGCCTGACCGATGCCCTGCCCCAGCCCGCCATGGACCTGGCCGTCGACAATCATCGGGTTGATGATATTGCCAAAATCATCGGCGGCCGAGAAACGCTCGATGCTGACCTTGCCGGTGTCGGGGTCCACTTCGACCTCGCAGGCATAGGCCCCCGCCGGATAGGTAAAGTTCGCCGGGTCATAAAACGCGGTCTCCTCCAGCCCCGGCTCCAGCTCCTCCAGCGGGTAGTTGTGGGGCACATAGGCGGTCAGGGTCACATCGCCCCAGGCGACCGATTTGTCGGTGCCCGCAACAGTGAACTGGCCGTCCTTCAGCTCGATATCGGCGTCTGACGCCTCCATCAGATGGGCGGCGATCTTCTTGGCCTTGGCGATGATCTTTTCGGTTGCCCGCACCATGGCCGAGCCGCAGACCGCAATCGAACGCGAGCCATAGGTGCCCATGCCGAACGGCACCCGGCCGGTGTCGCCATGCACGATGTCGACCATGCTCTCATCGATGCCGATCATCTCAGCCACCACCTGCGGAAAGGACGTCTCATGCCCCTGCCCGTGGGAGTGCGCGCCGACAAAAACGCTGATGCTGCCGGTGGCATTCACCCGGACGGTGGCGGCGTCATACAGGCCCGCCCGCGCGCCCAGCATGCCAACGATGTTGGAGGGCGCGATGCCGCAGGCCTCAATATAGCAGTTGACGCCAAAACCGCGCAGCTTGCCCTTGGCTTCACTTGCGGCACGGCGGGCGGCAAAGCCTGCCACATCGGCAACCTGTTCCAGCTTGTCCATGGTCGCCACGTAATCGCCGGTGTCATAGGTCAGCGCCACCGGGGTTTCATAGGGGAACTGGGTGATGAAGTTCTGACGGCGCAGGGCAATTGGATCGGCGCCCAGCTCGCGCGCGGCCTTGTCGATGACACGCTCCAGCTGATAGGTCGCCTCGGGCCGGCCGGCACCGCGGTAGGCATCGACCGGTACCGTGTTGGTAAAGACCGTTTTCACATTCACCTGCACAATCGGCGTCTTGTAGTTCCCCGCCATCAGCGTGCCGTGCAGGTAGCTGGGCACCGAGGTCGAGAAGGTCGACAGATAGGCGCCCATATTGGCCATTGTATTGGTGCGCAGCGCGGTGAAGTTATTGTCTGCGTCCAGCGCCAGTTCGATCTTGGACACGTGGTCGCGGCCATGGGCGTCCGAGATGAAGGCCTCGGACCGGGTCGAGGTCCATTTCACTGCCCGCCCGCAGGCCTTGGCGGCATGGGTGCAAAAGGCTTCCTCGGCGTAGTGGAAGATCTTGGAGCCAAAGCCGCCGCCCACATCCGGGGCCACCACCCGCACCTTGTGTTCCGGCAGGCCCAGCACAAAGGCGCACATCAACAGGCGGATCACATGCGGGTTCTGACTGGTGGTGTGCAGCGTGTATTCATCGGTGCCACGGCTGTATTCGCCGATAGCCACGCGCGGCTCCATCGGGTTGGCAACCAGACGGTTGTTGACCAGCTCCAGCGTGGTCACATGGGCGGCACTGTCAAAGGCTGCCTGCACCGCCGCATCGTCATCATTGCCGAACACCCAGTCGTAACAGAGGTTTGACGTCAGATCCTCATGCACCTTGGTGCTGCCCTCGGCCAGTGCGGCGGCCATATCGACCACCGCGGGCTTGTCGCCCAGGTCCAGGTCAATGGCTTCTGCCGCATCGCGGGCCTGTTCCAGCGTATTGGCAACCACGGCGGCGACGATCTCGCCCACGTGGCGGATGGTGCCATCTGCGATGATCGGGTGGCGCGGCTCCTGCTGCGGGTCGCCGTGGCGGTCGGTGACACCCCAGCCGCAAGGGATGCCGCCCACCTCGGCGAAATCAGCGCCGGTGAAGATCTTCACCACGCCGGGCATTGCCTCAGCCGCGCTTGTATCGATGGAATTGATGGTTGCATGGGCCACATCTGCGCGCAGGAAATGCACATGGGCCTGGCCGTGAACGTTGATGTCGTCGGTATAGTTTCCGGCGCCTGTTAGGAACCGCACGTCCTCGCGCCGCTTGGGGCTGGCGCCGATGCCGCCGCTGTTTGGATTGTCCTTGGGCATGTCTGGTCTTCCTCCCTGGAGGGTGCTGCCTTTGGCGCACCTCTTGGTCATCACTCCTTGTTCAGCTCAGGCCGCGTGCCGGCCTGGGGTCGTGATTTCACTCGGCTGCGATGCCAGAGACATCCTGTCCCGAGGCCGCCATGATCGCCTTGACGATATTGTGGTAGCCGGTGCAGCGGCACAGGTTGCCTTCTAGGTACGCGCGGACTTCCTGTTCGCTGGGCTGCGGGTTGTCCTTCAGCAAAGCTGCCGCCGACATCACCATGCCTGGCGTGCAAAAACCGCATTGCAGCCCGTGGTGGTCCTGAAACGCCTGCTGGATTGTGTTCAGCGAGCCGTCGGCACCCGCCTGCCCTTCGATGGTGGCAACCTCTGTGCCTTCAGCCTCCAGCGCCAGCATGGTGCAGGCTTTCACTGCCTTGCCGTCCACATGCACCACGCAGGCGCCGCACTGGCTGGTGTCGCAGCCCACATGGGTGCCGGTGAGACCCAGTTCCTCGCGCAGGAATGATGATAGAAGCGTGCGCCCCTCGACATCGCCGCTGGCAGCCTTGCCATTCACGGTCATTGAGACCTTGGCCATAGTACCCTCCCTTAGCTTGTTTTTGTCTGGCTAAGAGGAGTTAAGCACGGGCCGGGCCATCGGTGAAATGATTTCCACGAGGCAAAACCGGTAAATTCGGCGTCAGATGGGCAGCCCTAGGGTTGTGACCCTGCGTCACAAAACGCTCGCTGCAGGGCGGCATCAACCTTCTGCGTCGCGGCGTGGCATGGGGCGGGTGGGAATTTCTTTCAGAAGGCCGCCGACTCCCATCGCGGCGATGTCCTGCGCGGTGACGGGAATGCCGCAGATCACCCGTTCCAGAACCCAGTCGGCCCCATTGAGCGCCGGCGAGCGGGCACAGCCCGGCAGGCCGATGACCGGCCTGCCCTGATGCATGCCCAGAAACAACAGATTGCCGGGGTCGACCGGCATGCCAAAGCGGGTCACTTCTCCGCCGGACAGCCGGACAGCCCGCGGCGCCACATCCATCACGTCAGAAGTCGCGGAGCCCGTGAGGATCAGCACCAGATCACCAGAGGCATCGTTGATGGCGGCCGCCAGTTCGGCCTCGCGGTGCGGCACCACAATGCGGTCCGACAGGGGGATACCCATCCGGTGCAGCCGTCCCGCCATCGCAGCGCGGCCCTTGTCGGACGGTGTGTCATTGCTTACCCGGGTTTCAATCAGCGTGGCACTGGAAAAGACAGGCAAAGCCACCTTGATGGCGCCCGCCGCACCGGTGCAGGCCCGCTGCACGGCCGCCTCAGGCACCGCATAGGAAATCACTTTGATTGTCGCCAGCATGCCGCCTGCATCAGCACGGTGACAGTCCGGTACCGTGGCGATGGTGATCATCGGATCAACCGCGTTGAAGGCGTCCAGTCTGGCCCGGTCCAGCCGCACCAGACCGGCCTGTACAGCATAGAGATTCACCCGCCCCGTGCCTGCGCCGGAAATGCGGATGCCCTGCTCCTCTGGATCCGGCACCAGTGCGTTTGCCAGGGCTGCGGCAGCGGCATCCTCATGCATGTCGCCGGCTTCCAGCCGGGCGACCGTCAGTTCGCTGTGGCCGGCAGCCGCGAGATCAGCGAGGTCCGCCCGGGCCAGTTCGGTGCCCTTGGCGATCTTGCCGGAGGCGCCTTGCAGGGAATGGGCAAGGATCGCCCCCAATGCCTCGTTCAGCGGGACTGGGCCGAATTTCATGGCTGCTTGCCGCGCAGGACGGCGGTTATCTCTGACAGGATGGAGACCGCGATTTCCGCCGGTCCCGCCGCCCCGATATCAAGGCCGACGGGGCCATGGATACGGGCAATCTGCTCCTCGGTGAAACCGGCCTCCTGCATCCGCGCAATGCGGCCGGCGTGGGTCTTCGTGCTGCCCAGCGCGCCGATATAGAACACATCTGCCGCCAGTGCGGCCTGCAGCGCCGGGTCGTCCAGTTTTGGGTCATGGGTCAGCAGGACCAGCGCAGTGCGGGCATCCAGCCCCAGCTTTGTGACCGCCTCATCCGGCCAATCCTCCATCAGGATCTCACCCGGAAACCGCTCAGGCGCGGCAAAGGCTGCGCGCGGGTCGATGATCACCGGATCGTAACCGGCAATCCGCGCCATCGGCACCAGCGCCTGGGTGATGTGGACGGCACCAACGCACACCAACCGCAGCGGCGGATTATGCACGGCCACGAAGGTTTCGCCGTCTTCCTCCAGCCCGGAGCGGTCCATGCGCATCCGGTCCGGGTAGTTTCCGCGCATCAGACGGCGGGTGCCTGTGGATAGGTTCACTTCGTAAGCGACAGCCGCACGGCTGGCACGGGCTTGGACAAGTTCCTCCAGCAGCGCCACAGGCAAAGCAGAGCCAACAGGCTCCACCAGCACCTTGATTGTGCCGCCGCAGGCAAGACCCACGGCAAAGGCGTCCTCGTCACTGACGCCGAAGTCCAGCAGCCGGTGCTGGCCGTCCTGCAGTGCTTCCAACGCCTCCATGACAACCGCGCCTTCGACGCAGCCGCCGGACACCGAGCCTTCCATCCTGCCATCGCCCGAGACCACCAGCTGTGACCCGGCGCGGCGCGGCGCGGACCCCCAGGTCTGCACCACGGTCGCAAGCGCCGCACCCGCGCCGGACCGATGCCATTCCAGCGCGGTTTCCGGGGCGTTTTCAAATATTGCGGCGGTCGGCATCTGCGTCTCTCCGGGCATGGGCTGGGGAATTGCTGTTAAAAATCGGCACTTGGACCATGGATTGCAAGCAGGTCAGTCACAACATTGCCATCAGCCGGGCTTTGTCGCCCTGATCCTGCGGGCAGGAAATGGCATCGGCCAGTTCCTGCAGCGAGGCGATGGAATGACCCGCACGAAAGCTGTCCGCAAAGGGCAGCATGGCGCGAATACCCTGCGCCCTGGGGGCAAACCCGTCCCAGCGCAGCAAGGGATTCAGCCAAATCAGGCGGCGGGATGACAGTTGCAACCGCTGCATCTCGCGTCCCAGTGCATCCGCATCGCCCCGGTCCAGCCCGTCGGTGATCAACAGGACCACCGCCCCCTGTCCCATGACGCGCCGCGACCAGTCGCGGTTGAAGGCATGCAGGCAGTCACCGATCCGGGTGCCGCCTTCCCAGTCCTGCGCCTCGGCCCCTGCCGCGGCCAGGGCGGCATCGACATCGCGCTGCGCCAGATGGCGGGAGATATTCGTCAGCCGTGTGCCGAAGGTGAAACCGTGCACTTTGGCCCAGCCCCGCCCTTTGGCGTTGGCGGCCGCATGCAGAAAATGCAGGATGACGCGGCTGTATTGGCTCATCGAGCCGGAAATGTCGCAGAGCACCACCAGATTGGGCCAGCGGATGCGGCGTTTCGCGCGGGCCATGTCCTGCAGGTCACCGCCCTGGCGCGCTGCTGTGCGCAGAGTGCGGCGCCAATCCGCCTGTTCGCCCCGCCTTGCCGCGATCAGCCGACGCGACTGGATCGGCTGCACGGGCAGTTTCAGCTGCGCAAGAATGCGTTTGGCCGCGGCGGTCTCAGCGGTGCTCATCTGTTCAAAATCGAGAGTTCTGAGCCGTTCCTCGGCAGAGATGGTGCGTGTGGAGTCGATTTCGATCTCGCTGCCCTCCTCCTCCTCCGGCGCCTCTCTCGGGGTCTGCATCCCGTCCAGCAGCGCCTCGGCTGCGCGTTTCTCTGCAGGCTTGGCGCTGCGCTCTTCTTGCACGCCGCGGATGGCGGGCAGCATCGCCGCCATCATCTGTTCGAGATATCTGGGATCGCGCCAGAACAGGCGAAAGACCTGCGCAAACACTGCACGTTGCTCGGGCTTGCTGACGAAACAGGCATGCAAGGCCCAATAGAAATCCTCGCGGCTGGTGAAGCCCGCAGCCGCGACCGCTTTGGCGGCGTCCAGCACCCGGCCAGGACCAAGCGGCAAGCCAGCCTTGCGCAGGGCGCGGGCGAAATGGATGAGGTTTTGCACCAGCTTGGGATTGTCCGGAAGGGTGAACGGCGGGGTGTCAGGCATCAGTCCTCCTGGGGGCGCTGCCCCCGGCCCTTGCGGGCCTCCCCCGGAGTATTTCTGGAAAGATGAAACATCACGCGGTGTCCAGGCCGGCCCTGGCCTGATCCAGGATGCGTTTGGCCTCGGAGCCATGCAGGCGGGCGATGTCGTCCTGGTATTTGAGGATGGCCCCCAGCGTGTCGGCGATCACTGCGGGGCTGAGTGCAATGGCGTCGAGCGCCAGAAGGCAATTGGCCCAGTCGATGGTTTCCGCGACCCCCGGTTTTTTGAACAGATCCTCGGTGCGCAGGGACTGCACAAAGGCAACGATCTCACGGCTGAGCTGTTCACTGGCCTGGGGGGCGCGGGCGTGCAGGATGTCGAGTTCGCGCTGGAAGTCCGGGTAATCGACCCAGTGATAAAGGCAGCGGCGTTTCAGGGCATCATGCACCTCGCGCGTGCGGTTGGAGGTGAGGACCACAATCGGCGGCTCCGGCGCCTGGATGGTGCCAAGCTCGGGGATGGTGACCTGAAAATCGCTGAGCGCTTCCAACAGGAAAGCCTCGAACGGTTCGTCGGTGCGGTCCAGTTCGTCGATCAGCAGCACCGGGGCGCCGTGTTCGTCAGGGCGCATCGCCTGTAGAAGCGGCCGTTCGACCAGGTAGTCATCGGAAAACAGTTCCGCCTGCAGTGCCTTGCGGTCGGCGCTGCCTGCAGCCTCGGCGGTGCGGATGGCAATCATCTGGGCGGCGAAGTTCCATTCGTAGACGGCGCTGGCGGCATCCAGGCCTTCGTAGCATTGCAGCCGGATCAGTCGGCGGCCCAGGGCGGCGGCCAGCGCCTTGGCGATTTCAGTCTTGCCGGTGCCGGCCTCCCCCTCCAGGAACAGCGGGCGGCCTAGTTTCAGCGACAGGAACACCACGGTGGCCAGCGCCCGGTCACAGATATAGCCCTGCTGCGACAGCAGCTCCTGCACCTGTTCGATGGCCGCGATCTGTTCAATGGACTTTGTCTGCACGTGAAGCCTCCCCTTGCCCGCCCAACAGGCCATGGGCCGAGGCAGCGGTCAAGCTGTGGGTCCCTGCGACGCTGCGGCCCGGCAACAGCACCGGAGGGTTTGTATCGCCGCCGCCTTCGGGTAAGACTGGCGCCATAGCAAAGAAGGCCGAGGTATGAGCGAGACACCCCAGAAGCGGTTCCAACCGGCAGCAAGGCGCTGCGGGGAGATGTGACGATGCGGGTGCTGGCAGTTCTGTGCGTGCGCAACGAGGGCGCCTTCCTGCTGGAATGGCTGGCTCATTACCGTGCGGCTGGGTTTACTGATTTCCTTGTTTTTTCAAACGATTGCCAGGACGGCACGGATCTGATGCTGGACCGCCTGCAGGAGATGGGGCAGCTGGCGCATGTGCGCAACGAGGGGCCTTATGGCAGTGAGGGCATCCAGTTCACGGCGCTGAAACTGGCGGACAAGCATCCGCTGATGAAGACCGCCGACTGGGTGCTGGTTGCCGATATCGACGAGTTTCCCTGCATCAAGACCGGCGATGGCACGGTGGCGGACCTGCTGGCGGCGCTGCCGGATGCGGATGCTATCCCGCTGACCTGGCGGCTGTTCGGCAATTGCGGCGTGGTGCAGTTCGAGGACCGCCCGGTCACCGAGCAGTTCACCCGCTGCGCGCCGGAGGTGATCCACTGGCCCTGGCGGGCGGTGATGTTCAAGACGCTGTACCGCAATGACGGGACCTATGGAAAATGCGGTGTGCACCGCCCCCGCAGCGTCCGGGACAAGGCCCGGCTGGAGACGTTCCGTTGGTTCGATTGCGAAGGGCGTGAACTGGGCGGCGCCTTCAAGACCAAGCGGCTGTTTTCCGACTATGGCCAGTCGAACACCCGGCTGGCACAGCTGAACCATTACCCTTTGGGTTCGATGGAAAGCTATGTGGTGAAGTCCGACCGCGGCCGGGTCAACCGGCAGGCTGGCCTGGGCATGGATTACTGGGTGGAGCGCAACTATACTGCCTGCGAGGACCGTGGCATTGCCCGCTATGCTGGCCCGCGCAGCGCGCTGCAGGCAGAGCTGACCGCGGATGCGGTGCTGGACCGGCTGCACCTTCAGGCGGTGACCTGGCGGCAGGCGCGGTTCAGGGAGCTGATGCTGGCAGAACAGACACGGGCGCTGTTCACCCGGCTGATGATGACACCGCCCGCGCGCGTGCTGACTGCGGCTGAAGGTGCAGAGATGCGCCGCTTTGCGATGCTGGGTCAGGTGGCGGCGGGCGCCAAACCGCCAGCCTGACTGCCGGTCCCGGGTGTCAGGCCGGTGTGTCAGGCCGATGTGTCGGGCCCACGTGTCGGGCCGGTGTGTCAGGCCCACGTATCGGGCAGCATCACTGCCGCCCAACTTTTTCGCGGGCAAAAGCCCGCCGATCATTCCGGCCCAGACAGTAAACCGGCCTGAGTTTTTCCAAATTTGGCCTTATTTGTCTCCTAACCGTAAGTTAACAAAACCGCTGCAGGGCGCACTGGGGTAAAAAGATGGCAGTAATGCACGACGGACTTGAAAACCTGGATGAGGACCTTTCCGGACTGAAACCGCCACAGTGGCAGGCCCGGCTGGCGGCCCTGGCGGAAGCCCAAGGCATGTACCAGCCTCTGGGCAACAAGCATTTCGCCACTTTCATCGATCAGGGCAACACGCTTTTGGTGACCTTTGAGACCATGCAAGGCATCCATAACCTGTCGGATCTGGCGCAGCCGCTGGGTTTCGATCTGGTTAAGAACCTCGGCTGGTCGCATATGTGCGTCATCTCTGACGGGGACACCTGGTTTCGCGAAGAAACCATCTATAGTTTCTTTGACCAGCTGATTGATGACGGCTTCTTTGACGAATTCGACAATGTGATCTTTTATGGCGCAGGCCCCTGTGGCTATGCTGCGGCTGCCTATTCCGTGGCCTCTCCCGGTGCCACGGTGGTGGCGGTGCAGCCACAGGCAACCCTGGATTCGCGGATGACCGAATGGGACGACCGCTTTACCGAAAACCGGCGGCTGTCGTTCACCGACCGCTACGGCTACGCGCCGGACATGCTGGATGCGGCAGGCCAGGCGTTTATCATTTTCGACCCCTATGAGCGGCTCGACGCCATGCATGCGGCGCTGTTTGCCCGGCCAAACGTCACCCGCCTGCGGACCCCCCACATGGGCGCCGCCGTGCAGACCCGGCTGATCGAGATGGAGATGCTGTATCACATCCTGTCGCTGGCAGGCAGCGGTAAACTGTCGGAAGCGGCCTTTTACAAGCTGTTCAGAAGCCGCCGCAACAATTCCTTTTTCCTGCGCAACATTTTGGGCCGGCTGGAACGGGACGACCGCGGAGTGCTGATGGCGCTGTTGTGCCGCAACGTGACAGAGCGGATGCGGGCGCCGCGGTTCCGCCGCCGTTTGGAGGAAATGCAAAAGCGCGCTGAAGACGGGGAATTCACCATCCCCAGCAAAGGCTGAGCCGGGTTTCAACCGCGCAGGTATTCAGCCGCTTTGTTTCCCGGCTGCTATGTGCTAACGCACGCGCATGACCGACACGCTGACCATCCCCCGCCCCGATGACTGGCATCTGCACCTGCGCGACGGCGCCATGCTGCAGGCCGTGCTTCCCGAAACCGCCCGCCATTTCGGCCGTGCGATCATCATGCCGAACCTGGTGCCGCCGGTGGTGACCGCAGCCCAGGCCGCAGCCTACCGCGACCGCATTCTGGCTGCGCTGCCCGAAGGCATGGCGTTTGAGCCGCTGATGACGCTCTACCTGACCGAGGACACAGACCCGGCGGATGTCGCCGCCGCCCATGCCAGCGGGCTGGTCAAGGCAGTAAAGCTCTACCCTGCGGGCGCCACCACCAATTCGGCCTCCGGCGTGACCAATTTCGACAACGTCCGTGCGGTTCTGGAGAAGATGGCCGAGATCGGCCTGCCGCTCTGCACCCATGGCGAGGTCACCGACCACGACATCGACATCTTCGACCGCGAGGCATTGTTCATCGACCGGGTTCTGGACCCGGTTCGCAGGGCAACCCCCGGCCTTCGGGTGGTTATGGAGCATATCACCACCAAAAACGCCGCAGATTACGTGGCCAGCCAGGCGCAAGATCTGGGCGCGACCATCACCACGCACCACCTGATCATCAACCGCAACCATATCCTGGCAGGCGGCATCAAGCCGCATTACTACTGCCTGCCGGTGCCCAAACGCGAAGCCCACCGCCTGGCCTTGCGCGCCGCCGCGACCTCCGGCGACAAGCGGTTTTTCCTCGGCACCGACTCGGCGCCGCATACTGATCCCAACAAACAGAGCGCATGCGGCTGCGCCGGCTGTTTCACCGCCCCCAACACCATGTCCCTCTTGGCGCATGTGTTCGAGGAAGAGGGCGCGCTGGACAAATTGGCAGGCTTTGCCGCGGAACACGGTCCGGCCTTTTACCGCCTGCCGGTCAGCAATGAGAGCCTGACCCTGACCAAGTCGGATACGGCTGTGCAATTCCCGGAAAAAATCGAGACCGAGGACGGTCCTGTCACCGTGTTTGACCCAGGGTTCGAAGTATTTTGGCGCGCTGGCGCATAACCTGCTGTCAGCCGGTAACAATTTCTCAGCGCGCGGCCGAAACGCCGCGCGCTGATCTTAGCCAGAACTTTGCTTTCCCCGGCCTTTTGCTGCCACTGGGCGCAAAAACCCAGGTTTGGCTCACAGCGGCCAACCAGGCGCTTTGGCGCACCATTCATGCAAAAAATTCACGTCAACGTTGAAGAAATTTCTTGCCCATCACCGCTCCACCCGCCCAAGG
Source organism: Leisingera sp. S232 (assembly GCF_049800895.1). NCBI lineage: Bacteria > Pseudomonadati > Pseudomonadota > Alphaproteobacteria > Rhodobacterales > Roseobacteraceae > Leisingera > Leisingera sp. S232. The sequence continues at coordinate 109,353 of NZ_JBNAFX010000001.1, forward strand.
TCTGCGCCATCCATTGGTCGACGACCAAAAAAGTGAGTTAACGGTGAGGACAAAAAATTGACGACGTTCAGCATTCCAGGCATTCGGGTTGACTATTCTGATGGCACCCCTGTTACAGCCAGCTCTTCCCAGGCAGATGTGGTTGTGCCGTCCGAGACGACAACATTCAGCTATCAGATTACTGGCCAACAGGAGGACAATGCCGCCATCGTTGACCTGGAAGGCAGCATTCGGGAGCTGAGGGTCGACTGGCGTGTGTTCGACCACACCGCAAACGCCGCCAACCTTGAAACCCTTATTACTCAGGTAACCTGGTCCGGCGGCACCAGCACCGTGCTGGTTTTGGACGAGACAACGGGCGCCAATTCCGACACGTCCTATATCTTCCAGCTGGGCGGAACGCCTTTCCCGGCGGTCGACAACCTTGAAGCCTGGCTGGCAATCAACGACTCGATCACAAGCTTGACAAACCCGACCGGCGCCCTTGGCCCTGGTGTCGACATCCCCTGGTCCACCTTCGCCGGATCCTTCATTGAATACCAGGATGAAGACACATTTATCGGCACAGACGGCAATGACCGACTGGTCGGCAGCGGTTTGAACGACTACTTCGTCAGCTCGCAAGGCAATGATACATTCTTGGGCAAAGGCAACAACTTTGATCAAGTCACCTATAACAGCGACCCCGGCGCAGTCACCGCAAACCTGAAATCCGGCACAGCGACCGATGGCTGGGGTAACACTGACAAGTTTAAAAGCATCGAAGCCCTGCGCGGCTCGGCCTTTGATGACGATCTGTCCGGCAATGGCGGCAGAAACTATTTCCGCGGACTGGAAGGCAATGACACAATCAACGGCCGCGGCGGGCGGGACGAAGTCCGCTATGATCGGGATTTCCGGTTTGGCGGTGAAGACGGCGTGAAGGTCAATCTCGGCAAAGGCTTTGCCATTGATGGTTTCGGCGATCGCGACAAGCTGCGGAATATTGATGACGTGCGTGCCTCGGATATGGCTGACAAGCTCATTGGCAACCGTCGCGGCAATGACATGGAAGGCGAAGGCGGCAACGACACATTGGAAGGCAAAGGTGGCAATGACACGCTATATGGCGAGGACGGCAATGACCGTTTGATTGGCGGCGGCGGCAGCGACGGCCTGTTTGGCGGCAACGGTGTCGACCGGTTTGTCTTCAAGGACAGCTTTGGAAACGACACGATCTTTGACTTCCAGACCTCCGGACTGCGCGAGAAGATTGATCTCAAGGGCGTCAGCAACATCACCTCCTTTCGCGACCTGAAAAACAACCACTTGTCCGAGAATGACGACGGGGATGCGGTGATTGGTGACAACAATAGGAATACCATCACCCTGGACGGGGTGGGTATCGCCGATCTGTCGGGCAATGATTTCCTGTTCTGATTGCACGAACGTCTTTTGGAAAATAAAGCCCGTGCAACTGCGCGGGCTTTTTCATTGCCAATCTCTTGACGAGTGTGGGAGGTGCACACCTTTAAGACGATTCATCGGGTAATAAATTCCAAAAAGCAGAACATCCTTTCTCTGTCCTCACGTATTGATCCGATGACAACCTACGTGCTCTCAGGCTTTATTGTTCGGGACAAAGGCCCCACTGCCGCGCCGGACAGCATTTACTCAGCTGTAAGCACGGACGTCCGGCTGGCGGTGCCGGATGACGGAGAAGGCAACGACGGGCCGACAGGCGGGGCCTACGGGCGGGACCGACAGGGACCGGTTTGTTTTCTTTGACGCATTCGGCAACGATACCATCACTGACTTTGATATCGGCAATGATCTGATTGATCTGAGCACCGTGTCTGGCCTCACGGATTTGGCAACTCTGATGGCCAGCCATATGCAGCAAGCCGGAGACAACGTTGTGGTCAGCGATGGTCTGGGAAACACGATTATGCTGACGGATGTTTCGCTGGCGAACCTGATCGCAAACAATTTCGCTTTGGCCGTCATGGCTGCTGACGGGGAACCCGTTCTGTAGGGCCATACGGTTTTTCAGGCTGCTGCCGCCGAGACCGTCGAATTGAGCGGCATCTCTTCTGAATTCACTGACGAAACAGCCGTAGCCGGGGAGCGGGCCAGTTTGGCTGAACACGGGTGGCAGCATCGCGTTGCTCTGCCGGGGCTTCAATCCCGCGCGCTTCCGGTTTAAGGACAGCAAAACCGCTGCCGTAAAGGATGCCTGCCGCCATGATCCCCACCTCCTACCCTTCACGCGAAGAAATCGCCCGCCTGTCTGCCCGGATGCTGCTGGAAATCGGTGCGGTGAATTTCAACACGGATGAGCCTTATACGCTGGCCTCCGGCCTGCCCTCGCCCAGCTATATCGATTGCCGCAAGCTGATTTCATTCCCGCGGATCCGCACCACGCTGATGGATTTCCTTACCGTCACCGTGATGCGCAATGCGGGTTTCGAGGCGTTTGACAATATTGCTGGCGGCGAAACCGCGGGTATCCCCTTTGGCGCGCTGGTGGCCGAACGCATGGCGCTGCCGATGACCTATGTGCGCAAGAAGCCCAAGGGCTATGGTCGCAATGCCCGCATCGAAGGGGTGATGACCGAGGATCAGCGGGTGCTGCTGGTCGAGGACATGACCACTGACGGCGGATCGAAACTGTCCTTTGTGGACGCGATCCGCGAAACCGGCGCGTCCTGCGGCCATACAGCAGTGATTTTCTACTACGACATCTTCCCCGAAACCACCAAACGCCTGGGCGACCACGGGGTGGAGCTGCATTACCTGTGCACCTGGTGGGATGTTCTGGCCGAAGCCAAAGCGCAGCAGAGCTTCAGCAAGGAGACGCTGGCCGAGGTGGAAAACTTTCTGAAAGATCCGCGGGCCTGGCAGGAGGCCAATAAAAAGGCCTGACCCAAAGTAAGGCACCGGGGGCGATCTGTGGAAAAGATCTGCCCTCGAATCAAATTTCACCCAGGGTAAAGCCCAGATATTGAGGCCTTCCCTGGAACCCCCGCAGTATGTAGACTGCATAGGACAGCTATGCTGGCCTTTATAGGTAAACAGCCCACAAGCCCGGCGCAGATATCCACAGGGAATCCACAGAGATTCCCAGATAGGAGAAACGCCCCCGGCACCGTATAAGGCTGGCTTAACGACGAGAGCAGTGATGAACGAGATTGCCCCTTTCGACGGCGATATGCCGCCGCAGGCCCCGATGCCAGACCAGTTGCCGGGGCCCGCTCAGGCGCAACAGGCAATGCCGGACAACGAGCTGCCGCATTCGGTTGAGGCTGAACAGCAGCTGCTGGGGGCGATCCTGACCAACAACGAGGTCTATGACAAGATCGCGCTGATCATCGACTCGTCGCATTTTTATGATCCGGTGCATGCCCGGATCTATGAAGTGGCCGCTGCGCGCATCTCGAAGAATGCGCTGGCGTCGCCGGTGACGCTGAAGGCGTTTCTGGAGGACCACGAGGGGCTGAAGGAATTGGGCGGGCCGGCCTATCTGGCCAAGCTCGCGGGCGCGTCGATCTCTGCCTTTGCGGTGCGGGATTACGCCCAGATGATTTACGACCTGGCAATCCGGCGCGAGCTGATCGCCCTGGGCCAGAGCATTGCAGAAAAGGCGCGCCGCGTGGATGTGGCGTCGGAACCAAAAGAGCAGATCGTTGAGGCAGAGCAGTCGCTTTACCAGCTGGCCGAGCAGGGCCAGACGGAAAGCGGTTTCAAATCTTTCCTCAAGGCCGTCACAGAAGCGGTCAATGTGACCAACGAGGCGTATCAGCGGGGTGGCGGCATGGCCGGCATCTCGACGGGCCTGATGGACCTCGACAAGCAACTTGGCGGCCTGCATCCCTCGGACCTTCTCATCCTCGCGGGCCGCCCTTCTATGGGGAAGACATCGCTGGCCACCAATATCGCCTTCAACGTCGCTAAGGCGTATAAACGCGGGGTGAAACCCGACGGCAGCGAAGGCGCGCTGGATGGCGGCGTGGTTGGGTTCTTCTCACTGGAGATGAGCGCCGAGCAGCTGGCAGGGCGTATTCTGGCCGAAGCCTCTGAGATTTCCTCGCATAAGATCCGTCAGGGCGACATGACCGAGGGCGAGTTCCGCCGCTTTGTGCAGGCGGCCAAGGATCTGGAAAGCTGCCCGCTGTTCATTGACGACACGCCCGCCATTCCGATTTCCCAGCTGGCCGCTCGGGCGCGCCGCCTGAAGCGGACCCATGGGCTGGACCTGCTGGTGATCGACTATCTGCAGCTCTGCCGCGGCATGGCCGACAACCGGGTGAACGAGATTGCCGAAATCTCGATGGGGATGAAGGCGATTGCCAAGGAGCTGAACATTCCGGTGATCGCCCTTTCGCAGCTGTCGCGTCAGGTGGAAAACCGCGACGACAAACGCCCGCAGCTGTCGGATCTGCGGGAATCGGGCTCGATCGAACAGGACGCCGATGTGGTGATGTTCGTGTTCCGCGAGGAATACTATAAGGAACGGGAAAAGCCCGGCGACCACGAGCTGGAAAAGATGGAAGAATGGAAGCAGGCGATGGAGCGGCTGCACGCCAAGGCCGAGGTCATTGTCGGCAAGCAGCGTCACGGCCCCATTGGCACGGTGGAACTGTCGTTCGAAGCGCAGTTCACCCGCTTCGGCAACCTCGCCAAGGCCTGGCAGCAAGGACATGAAGACGGCGGATATTAAGCTGCGCTGGGGCCGCCGCCGGTTCCTGGCCTGCGCCGCCGGCGCCGGTCTTGCAGCGGGATCAGGAGAGACTTTGCTGGCTGCAGACCACAGTTTCAAGGTCCCGCCCGAAGAGGCCCCGCATCAGCTGACCTTCATGCAATGGCCGGTCTCTCCGCATGTTTACGGCACTGGCAGCTATCGGCGGAAGGTCCAGCGCCTGATTGCAAAGATAGCCAACACTGTTGCGGGCTTTGAGCCCGTGATCATGCTGGCCGCCCCGGAAACCCACACCAGCGCCCTGCGCCTGCTGTCTGCCAATGTGAACCTGTGGGACATTCCGGCCGATGACCTGTGGTGCCGCGACTCTGGGCCCTTGTTTGCGCAGGACAGCCGCGGCCAGCTGTCTGTGCGGCAGCTGAATTTCAATGGCTGGGGCCGCTATCATCACCCCAACGACGAAAAGATTGCCGCCCTGGTAGCTGACCGGCTGGGCCTGCCGCTGCACAACAGCGGCATAGTCGGGGAGGCAGGCGGCGCCGAGACTGATGGGCGTGGCCTCTTGATGGCCAATGAAAGCAGCTGGGTGAACCCCAACCGCAATCCCGGGCTTTCGCGCGACCGGATCGAACAGGCCCTGCTGGCCGCCTATGGCGCTGACCGGATGATCTGGGGCAAGGGGGTGAAAGGGCAGGATGTGACCGACGACCATATCGACGGTCTGGCACGGTTCACAGGCCGGGGCCGTGCACTGATGATGCTGGAGAACACCCCGACACCGGGAGATGCTTTTGATGCGTCAGCGCGGAGGCTGCATGACAGGCTGTTGAACGCAGGGCTGCAAGTGGACACACTGCCCTGGCCTCGGCGCGGGCGTATCAGTGACCCGGCAAGCCAGTGCAGCTATGCGAACTATTATGTCTGCAACGGCGGTGTCATCGCATCGCAAAGCGGTGATGCCCAGGCAGATGCGCTGGCGGCACAGACACTGCGCCGTCACTATCCGGACCGCGAACTGGTCATGCTGAACACCGACCTGTTATCGGAATTGGGCGGCGGCATCCATTGCGCCACCCATCAGATGCCTGCATGAATCGGTCGAAACGGACCACCCAGCACCCTGAAAGCAGGCAACTATTGGCCGGTGTGGCGGGTTTTCCCACTTGACCCCTGCCCCTCGCATGTCAAGAACACCACATGAGCACGGCAAAACTGACAATCAACCTGGATGCGCTGGTCACCAACTGGCGCAATCTGGATGCGCTGACCGGCTGCGAAACCGCAGCCGTGGTAAAAGCGAACGGGTACGGCCTGGATGCAGGCCGAGTGGGCAAGGCACTGGCCAAGGCGGGTGCGCGCAATTTCTTTGTGGCGGCAGCCGAAGAAGGCGGCGCGCTGCGACGCGCATTGGGGCCAGGCCCCGGTATCTCGGTGTTTTCGGGCCATATGGAGGGGGATACCAAGCTGCTGAAGGACTTTCAGCTGACCCCGATGCTGAACTCGCTGGACCAGATGCTGCGCCATTTCGAGACCCTGCCCGGCCACCCGTTTGGCGTGCAGCTGGACAGCGGCATGAACCGGCTGGGCATGGAAGGCGCTGAATGGGCCGCGGTGGCCGAGATCGCTCTGGGGCAGAACCCTGTACTGCTGATGTCACATCTGGCCTGCGCAGATGAGCCGTCGCATGAAATGAACACACGGCAGCTCCAAGCTTTCCGCGACCTGACCGACGGGCTGGAAGTGCCCCGCTCGCTGGCGGCGACAGGCGGCATGCTGCTGGGCAAGGACTACCATTTTGATCTCTGCCGTCCCGGTATCGGTCTTTATGGCGGCCTGCCATTCTCCGATGCGGTGCCGGTGGTACAGCTGGATTTGCCCATCATCCAGCTGCGCGATCTGGAGCCGGGCGAAAGTGCCGGCTACGGCAATGCCTGGATTGCCAAACGCCCCAGCCGCATCGCCACAGTTGCTGCGGGCTATGCCGATGGCTTGCACCGGGCGATGGGCAATGGCGGCATTCAAGTTTTTGCAGGCAAGACCCCCTGCCCCGTGGTCGGCCGAGTCTCGATGGATCTGATCACCGTGGATGTCACCGATCTGGCAGAGATCCCGGACGCGCTGTCGATCCTGAACGAGCAGCAGACCGTCGACATGCTGGCAGAAACCGCAGGCACCATCGGATATGAGATCCTGACGTCCACCGGACACCGCTACGCACGGACCTATCTGGGATGACCCCCATTGCTCTCCTGGCCCGACTGGGCCGCACGGCCCTGAACGGGCTGAGCGCCATCGGGCGCGCAGCGCTGTTTGCGCTCAGCGCCTTCAGCCACATGCTGCGCCCGCCCTATTACCCGCGCGAGTTTTTTCAGGCGCTTGTGAATGTCGGATGGTTGTCGCTGCCAGTGGTGGGGCTGACCGCAGTTTTCACCGGCGGCGCGCTGGCGCTGCAGATCTACGCGGGCGGCGCCCGTTTCAACGCTGAGGCAGTGGTGCCGCAGATCGTTGCCATCGGCATGGTGCGCGAACTTGGCCCAGTGCTGGTCGGGCTGATGATTGCCGCGCGCGTGACCTCCTCGATTGCCGCCGAGATTGCCACCATGAAAGTGACCGAACAGATCGACGCGCTGGTGACACTTTCCACCCATCCGATGAAATACCTGGTGGCGCCGCGGGTGCTGGCGGCACTGGTCACGGTGCCGGTGCTGGTCGGTGTCGGCGACATTATCGGCATCATGGGCGGCTATACGGTGGCGGTGCAGAACCTCGGCTTCAACGCTGCAGCCTACCTCAAGAACACTGTCGATTTCCTGGAACCGCTGGACATCATTTCATCCCTCACCAAAGGTGCGGTCTTCGGCACTATCGCAGCACTGATGGGCTGTTACTACGGCATGCAGTCAGGCCGCGGCGCCCAGGGCGTGGGCCGCGCCACCAAAGGCTCGGTCGAGGCCGCCGCCGTTTTGATCCTGGCCGCCAACTTTGTCCTTACTGGGGTGTTCTTCTCGCTATGATCCGCATGGAAAACGTCCACAAGGCCTTTGGCGAAAATCGCGTGCTGAACGGCATGAATCTGGAAATCCCCAAGGGCACCTCAATGGTGATCATCGGCGGGTCCGGCACCGGAAAATCGGTGGCTTTGAAAAGCATCCTTGGGCTGATCACCCCTGACAGCGGCGAGATTTACGTTGATGGCAAGCCCGCCGGCTCTGGCGATCGCGACAAGTTCCTGGCGCGGTTTGGCATGTTGTTTCAGGGCGCGGCCCTGTTTGACTCGCTGCCGGTCTGGCAGAATGTCGCCTTTCGCCTGCTGCGCGGCCATCTAAAGCGTCCGGCGGAAGAGGCCCGCGAAATCGCCATCGAAAAACTGCGCCGCGTCGGCTTGAAGGCCGATGTTGCCGACCGACTGCCTGCCGAACTGTCTGGCGGCATGCAGAAACGCGTCGGGCTGGCCCGCGCCATTGCTGCCGAGCCTGAGATCATCTTCTTTGATGAACCCACCACCGGCCTCGACCCGATCATGTCGGGTGTCATAAACGACCTGATCCGCGAGATTGTGGTGGAAATGGGCGCCACCGCCATGACCATCACCCACGACATGACATCCGTGCGCGCCATTGCCGACAATGTGGCGATGCTGCACGGCGGGGTGATCCAATGGACCGGCCCGGTGGCAGAGATGGATCAGTCGGGCGATCCCTATATGGAGCAATTCATCCACGGCCGCGCGGAGGGGCCGATCGAGGCGGTGCGATGAGCATGCTGGAAGAATGCTTTCCAATCTATGGCCAACGAGATTCTGCGCCGAACTCATACGCAGTGACCAGTACCCAAATTGTATTCGCTCTTCCAATTGCAGCCGGGCTTGCCCTGCTGGCGAAGAGACTAAAAGGGCTGGCAACTTCACGAATTGCCATCGGTATCATTTCAGCGGCTTTGTGGACTATGCTGCTGGCGGCTCATTGGGCAACACCACAATTCAGCAGGCAGGCTTTACCGCGGGAGCTGAGTTCATTGGTATTCATACTGCTGTTTTCTGGCACTTTGCTTGACTGGATGATCGCCGCATTCCGCAGCCGCCTGCGGCCGTTTCTGAACGATGCGATTGTCATCGCTCTTATCTCAGCTTTACTTGTCACCCTTAGTGCCGCGTCTTCTGCAATTACAAAAGTCTGCGAAGTCAGCAGTGACAACCCAGGATGAAGCCAAAAACTCCGTATCTTCTGCTGTGTCCAAATATTCTTGCCGGAAACATCCGGCATTCCCATGATCCCTGCGGCAGATGAATATCTGCCGTCATTCTTCCTTCAGTTCCCGCGCAGAACACCCCCATCTTGGCGAACCAACCTGTAACGAGCCGCTATGACCCTACGCCTCCTCACCCTGTCACTGCTGATCCTTTATCCCGTCGCCTGGTTTGCGCCCTTGATGCGGGCGGGACTGCTACCCATTTTCGGGCTCAGCGAGATATCGGTGATCACCGGATTGCAAAGCCTTTGGGGCAGCGACGCGGTGCTGGCGCTGATTGTCACCTTCTTTGCGATTTTCGCGCCCTACCTCAAGACCATTGGCCTCGCGCTGGTGCAGTGGGGCCTTTTGGATGCAAAACTGCAGTCGGCGCTGCATGTGCTGGGCAAGCTGGCGATGGCAGATGTCTTCCTCATTGCGCTCTATATCACCCTGGCCAAGGGCATCGGGCTGGCAACACTTCAAACTGCCTGGGGTCTCTATATGTTTTCGGCCTGCATCCTTGCCTCGATTGGCCTGGGGATGCTGACAGAGCGCTCTCTGCGCCGGTTGTGCTGACAGGGGCTTTGCCCCCGGCCCTGACGGGCCTCCCCCAGGGTACTTAAAACCAAAAAGAAGCTGCTTCTTTTTGGTCACAAATACCCCGGAGCGCGAGGCAGAGCCTCGCATCCGCCGCAGCTGCACTGGCAGCCCTCTTGAACAAAAGGGAAACATCTGCCAGTGATCGAACCATGGCTAAAACATCTTTTTCCTGCTCCGCCTGCGGAGCCAGCTTTTCGAAATGGTCCGGGCGCTGCGAGGGTTGTGGCGAGTGGAATACCATCACTGAAGACAAGGGGCTGTCCTCAGGCCCCTCGAAGAAATCGCTGGGCGTCAAGCGCGGGCGCACCATCGAGCTGACGGATCTGTCTGCCCGCGAAACGCCGCCGCCGCGCGCCTGTTGCGGCGTGGGTGAGCTGGACCGGGTGCTCGGGGGCGGGCTGGTGCAGGCATCCGCCATTCTGGTCGGCGGGGACCCGGGGATCGGCAAATCCACCCTGCTGCTGCAGGCGGCTGCACGGTTTGCCCAGGCGGGCGTTAAAACCGTCTATGTCAGCGGCGAGGAAGCCAGCGCCCAGGTCAGAATGCGCGCCCAGCGGTTGGGGCTGGCGGATGCACCGGTGCAGCTGGCCGCAGAGACCAACCTGCGCGACATCCTGACCACGCTGGAAGCGGAGAAGCCGCAGCTGGCCATTATCGATTCCATTCAGACCATGTGGGCCGATCACGTCGACAGCGCGCCAGGCTCTGTCAGCCAGGTCCGCGCGGCGGCGCATGAGCTGACCACATTTGCCAAACGCCACGGGACGTCGGTGATCATGGTCGGCCATGTCACCAAGGAGGGCCAGATCGCTGGCCCCCGCGTGGTCGAGCATATGGTCGATACGGTTCTATATTTCGAAGGTGAACGCGGCCACCAGTTCCGTATTCTGCGTGCCGTCAAAAACCGATTTGGCCCAGCGGACGAAATTGGCGTCTTTGAAATGACCGGCAGTGGGCTGGCAGAGGTGATCAACCCCTCTGCCCTGTTTTTGTCAGAGCGCGGCGAGCCTTCGCCCGGCTCGGTGGTATTTGCCGGCATCGAGGGCACAAGGCCGGTGCTGACTGAAATGCAGGCGTTGATTGCGCCTTCACCGCATTCGCAACCGCGCCGCGCCGTGGTCGGTTGGGATTCTTCGCGTCTGGCGATGATCCTTGCGGTGCTGGAAGCGCGATGCGGCATCCCCTTTGCCGGGCTGGACGTCTATCTGAATGTGGCAGGTGGCATGAAAATCTCTGAACCTGCTGCCGATCTTGCTGTGGCCGCCGCACTGCTGAGCGCGCGCGAAGACGTCGCCCTGCCCGCAGATACGGTGGTTTTTGGAGAAATTTCGCTTTCCGGAGCTCTTCGTCCGGCACCGCAGACCGAAAACAGGTTGAAAGAGGCGCAAAAACTTGGTTTCACGGCGGCGATCGCCCCTGGCGGCAGCAAAACCGTGTCCGTAAATGGTCTGAATCTCAGAAAGTCGGGTGATCTGGCAGGTTTTGTTGGCGAATTCTTCGGGGCCGGTTAAAGTCGCAAAAAATTTGAGTGCGCAGGCAAACGGGCGAGGGACATGGAAGGTTTCACAATCATCGACGGGGTCGTGGCCCTGGTCATCGTGCTATCAGCGCTGCTGGCTTATTCGCGCGGTTTTGTACGCGAGGCGATGGCAATTGCCGGCTGGATCGCAGCGGGGGTGCTGGCCTTCATCTTTGCGCCGCAGGTCGAGCCGCTGATGGCGGAAATTCCGGTGATCGGTGAATTCATTGCTGACAGCTGCGAGCTGTCGATCATCGCCGCCTTTGCTGCGGTGTTTGCGCTGGCGCTGATCGTTGTCTCTTTCTTCACACCGCTTTTCTCCACCCTGGTGCAGCGTTCGGCGCTTGGCGGGCTGGATCAGGGCGCGGGCTTTTTCTTTGGTGTCCTGCGCGGCATTGTACTGATTGCAATTGCCTTCTTCCTTTATGATGTGGTGATGACCGGGCAGAGCTTTACAATTGTTGACGAAAGCCGGTCTGCTGACGTGTTTGAGCGGCTGACTGGCAAGATTGAGGAACGCAATCCGGAGCAGGCACTGGGCTGGGTCACTGCCCAATACGAGGCGCTGATCGGTGCTTGCGGCCAGTAATTCTTAGGGATTACCTCCTAAAGATAGGCTATCGGGCGCCCCTTGGGCGCCCGTTTTGCTTTTAAATCATTGCGTTCACACAGTTATCCACAGGGAAAGCAACCTGAGCGTTAACAGTGGAAATTAACGTTAACACTTTGTTAACCAAAGAGAATCGGGATTCTCTAGGCCGTTTCGGGCGTCTCAAAAACCAAGTTAAATCTTAACAAATCCTCAGCCGGACCAGCCAAAAGGTTAACAATCCCCCTGAAAAAGCAATTTTTGTCCCCAAAAAAGCGTTTCATCCGGAAATGCGACGCAAGCCTGCCCCAATTTGGTCCCAATTCAGGGGCCACATGGCTTCAACGGCAAAACGCCGGGACGAAGACGCTCAGAAGGGACATAAAATGCAGCTGGATCACACCACAGATTTCGCCGACTACCTGCCGGTTGATGTGCTGCTGCTGACCAATCCTCTGCCGCAGTCCGTGAAGCCGGCGCCGAAACCTGCCCGCATCCGCAGCGGTGGCTTTCTGCCTGATACATTGGTGGAGACCGAAGAGGGCTTTAAGCAGGCCCGCGACGTCAAGCCCGGCGACATGGTGTTCACCTTTGACGGTGGTGCCCAGGAAGTGAAGGCGGTGAAACATGCGGTGCCGCGCCTGACCACCCTGATGCATATCCCGGCCGGCGCTTTGGGCAATGACACCGACCTGATGCTGCCTTCGGATCAGAAAGTGGCGCTGGAGATGGAAACCGCGGAACGCCTGTTCTGCCTGCCGGTTGTTGTCACCAAGCTGATCGCCCTGACCGGTTACAAGGGGATCACAGCGGCAGCGCCGGAGCGCCTGGGCCGCATCCATTTCGAATTTGCAGAAGAAGAGCTGGTCTGGGCCGAAAGCGGCATGCTTCTGCCGGCCGGTGATGCGGCCGAGGACTCTGCCTTCCACCACCTGTCGCTGACCGAAACACGTCAGGTGCTGGCCAGCGACGAAGGCCGCGCATTGGCGCAGACTGGTATGGGCGAAATTGACGCCCGCCTGCCCGGACCGCTGGACAACTTGCTGGACCGCATCCTGGCAGCCTGAACAATATTAAAAAAATACCTTCCAAGACTTCCTCCCTCCCCCCTGGGCCCGCTGAAAGGCGGGCCTATCTTTTTTGGGCAATCGACAGGGACAGCACCTCTGGTTTTTTCAATTTTCGCCAGAACTGAGAACGGCAAGGCGCTCGACGATTGTCCGCTCACTCGCGCCAGAAAATCCTGACCTTTGCTGTCCTTGCGGACAGTCTTTTGCCGGGCGACTTCACAGTCTTTGCCGGAAAAATCAGGCGCAATCATCGCCGTACCCCCGGGCTGTCCGTTGTCGCAAAGCAATGGTTGCAGCTTCGTTTCAAGCGAACCAAGTGATCCAATTTCCAAGGCCAGATTTATTCAGCATGGCCGCGCGAGCACCTTTTGTGATCCTTTGATGACAGAGGCCGCGAAAGCCTCTATGTGAGGGCCGGAACAGGAAACGGATTCGGAGCCTCACCGCCTTGCCGCTGCTGCAGACGCTGCCCGCCTGCCATCGTGAACATGAACCGGCGCCCCCCGCGCACGGAGCCATGTCTGCAGATGGTTATCAGGTCCCGGCCCGTGGTGCCGCAGGCAGGTCAGCTGTCTCCGCAGTCTCGAGATTGGCACGCAAGACGCAAAATGCGCTAGACTGCTGCCCGAGCCGTTTCCATCAGCAATCGAACAGCAAAGCCTAAGTGGGATTGGAGCCAGCCAATGTGCGGGATTTTGGGGATCGCAAGCCGGGACACAGATGTCTTTGCGGAGATATATGACGGGCTTTTGATGCTGCAGCACCGCGGCCAGGATGCCTCGGGTATTGTGACCTACACCGGCGAGTTCTTCCGCGAGCGCAAGGCCAACGGGCTGGTCAAGGATGTGTTCGGCCCCGCCGATGCCGGAACCCTGACCGGGCGGGTCGGCATGGGCCATGTGCGCTATCCCACTGCGGGGTCTCTCAGCGCGGCTGAGGCGCAGCCGTTCTTTGTGAACGCGCCCTATGGCATCTATCTGGTGCACAACGGCAATATCACCAATACCGCCGAGCAGCGCGAGAAAGTGACCGGCAAATACAGCCGCCATCTGCGCACCACTTCAGACTCCGAAATCCTGCTGAACGTCCTGGCCGACAAGGTCGCCGATGCGATCAAGGTCAACGGCAATGCCGAACCGATCCGCAACATTTTTGCCGGCGTCAAGATGACCATGGAGCGGGTGCAGGGCGCCTATTCCGTGCTGTGCATGGTTGCCGGTGTCGGCATGCTGGCCTTCCGCGACCCCCATGGCATCCGGCCGCTGTCGCTGGGCAAGCGCCCGGCGGAAAATGGCGGCGATGATTACTGCGTTGCCTCTGAGGACGTGGCCTTTGGCATCAACGGCTTCGAGAAGGTCCGCGACGTCAAACCGGGGGAAGCGATCCTGGTGGATCTGGAGGGCAACCTGCATGAGTTCCAGGCCGTCGAGGGCAAGCTTACGCCCTGCATCTTTGAGTATGTCTATCTGGCCCGTCCAGACTCGATGATGGACGGCGTATCGGTCTACAAGACCCAGCTGCGCATGGGTCAGGCGTTGGCCAAGCAGATCCAGGACGCGGGTCTCGAAATCGACAGCATCATCCCGGTGCCTGATTCGGCTCGCCCGGTGGCGCTGGAAGTCGCCAACTCCACCGGCATCCGCTACCGCGAAGGCCTGGTAAAGAACCGCTACGTCGGCCGGACCTTCATCATGCCGGGCCAGGCAGAGCGGCAAAAATCGGTGCGCCGCAAGCTGAATGCGATCCCGCTGGAGTTCAAGGACCGCAACGTGCTGCTGATCGACGATTCCATCGTGCGCGGCAACACCATCAAGAAGATCGTGCAGATGTGCCGCGAAGCAGGCGCCAAGAAGGTCTATATTGCGTCCGCCTCGCCGCCGGTGGTCTACCCAAACGTCTATGGCATTGATATGCCAACCAAGCACGAGCTGATCGCAAACGGTCTTAGCATCGAGGAAATCCGCGAGGAGCTGGGTGCGGATGCGCTGTTCTACCAGAAGCTTGACGATCTGATCTGGGCGGCACAGGAAGGCAACCCGGATATTCAAGGCTTTGACTGCTCCTGTTTTGACGGCAATTACATCACCGGCGTCACCAAGGAATACCTGGATACGCTGGAAAACAGCAGCCGCGTCAGCGCCAAGATCAAGGACATGCCTGCCCCCGGCGCGTCGTGGAACGCTTCCAAACTGGCCACCGGCTGAGCCCTGCGCCAACTGGGGTTTGAACTTTGGCCCGCAGGCGACTATGAGAGCCCGGAACTTTACGTAGGGAGGCGCAGGCCAGAACGGCCCGCGCCTTTTCCTATGCTCCTGATGAAAGGCCGCCCCTTGGACCCGCATCTTGCCCGCATGCTGATCTCTCCGCGCCAGTGCCGCTGCTGCGGAGCGACCTTTGCGCAATTGCTCAGCCTCAGCTGCGACCGGCCCGACATCTGCTCCGAAGACATGGAGGTCGAGGACAACTCGGCCGTTCTTGCGACCCGTGGCGACATTCTGACGGAGGACTTCTGCCGCCTGGACGATCTGCGCTTTATCCGCGCCGTTCTGGCGGTGCCGTTGACAAACAGCCGCGGCGAAGAGTTCATTCTGGGCACTTGGGCCAGCCTCAATCGTGATGACTTCGATGCTTACCTTGACCTGTTCGAGATGCGCGAAACCGACAAGCTGGGCGACCGCCCGGCCTGGCTGGCCAATGCGATCCCTCCGGATATGGCAATCCCTGCGGGCTGCATGCTGGAAATGCGGCCAGGCGGCCAGTATCCGGAACTGAAGGTCACCGAGCAAAACCACCCGCTCTATCCGCTGCAAAGAGACGGGGCCTCGCTGGAGGAGCTGCTGGAGCTTCTCTATGCCTATGGCCATGACCTGCCATCGCTGGTTTTTGACGCCTGACAGGCCCGCAGGCAGGTTCCTTCTCACCTTTCTGCAGCTTTCCGCCGAACTTTGGCTTGCCCACTTGTACCGCCCGCGGCGGCGCCCCAGATAGCGCCCGAATAGCGAAGGACGGACGAGATGGCGAACGAACAGACCTCTGCCAGGGTTGCGGGGCTTGCGACCCAGGCCAATGCTGTAAGCCGCAGCAATCTGAGCCTGTTGGGCCTCTTTGGCCCAGAAGACAGCATGCGGGCGCTGATCCGCCTGCCGTCAGGCCGCACGCGCACGGTCAAACGCGGTTCCAGGCTGTCGCAGGGCCAGATCATCGCCATCGACGCCCATGGGCTGGTGCTGAACCAACGCGGTGAAACCAGACGCCTTGAAATGCCGGGCGGCTGATCAATCCGCGAATAGCGCAGATTTCTTCAAGGCGACCGGCCAGGGGTTTTCGAAAATCCATGGCCCTGTCCGCCGCCTCTTGACCTGCCCGCGCCGGCGGCCCAAGAAGGCGGCTATGACAGATAAAATCGCTCTTATCACCGGTGCATCCCGCGGCCTCGGCAACGCCCTGGCCGAAGCGCTTGCGCCCACTCATCATATCGTTGCTGTCGCCCGCACCACCGGCGCGCTGGAAGAGCTGGATGACCGCATCAAGGCGGCGGGCGGCTCAGCCACGCTGGCACCGATGGACATCACTGTGCCAGAGGCGATGGCCACGCTCTGCCGCGGCATCCATGACCGCTGGGGCAAGCTGGACCTGTGGCTGCACAGCGCGATCCATGCCACCGCGCTGTGCCCGGCGCCCTCTGTGGCGGCCAAGGACTGGACCAAGGCGGTCGCCATCAATGCCACCGCCACCTCGGTGCTGATCCCCTATGTGGCGCCGCTCCTGGGCCAGTCGGGCCGCGCGGTTTTCTTTGATGATCCGCGGGCAGGCGAGAAATTCTACGGCACCTATGGCGCCACCAAGGCGGCCCAGATGGCACTGGCTCGCAGCTGGCAGGCCGAAACCGAACGCACCGGCCCCAAGGTCAGTATTCTGGAACCAAAACCGATGGCAACCGCGCTGCGCGCCCGATTCCATCCGGGCGAAGACCGCGACGCGCTGACACCGATCCAGGACGAGGCCCAGCGCCTGCTGCCGCTGATCCTGGCAGGCTGACATCAGCGGCAGGCCTGCGCCGCGCCCCGGCGCGGCGCCCGGCCCAAGGCTTTGGACGGCATCTCCTGATGCAGGCCAAAGGCGCGGGAGCGCCCCTGGCCGAACTGTCCCTTGTCGGCCTGCCCCTTGCCTCCCTGCCCCTTGCCTCCCTGCCTGTTGCCTCCCTGCCTGTTGCCTCCCTGCCTGTTGCCTCCCTGCCCCGCTTTGTCGCCGATGCCGGTTCCCCCTGCGAAATCCTTGCCCCCTTCCGGCACAGGTCCTATTCAATCGAAAATCCGGTTTTAAACGGCAGGCAGGCTTTTCATGCGCATTCTGATCACCAATGACGACGGCATCAGCGCCGAAGGGCTGCAAGTTCTGGACGCCATCGCCCAAGAGATCGCAGGCGCCAATGGCGAGGTCTGGACTGTGGCGCCTGCCTTTGAACAGTCTGGCGTCGGCCATTGCATCAGCTACACCCGCCCCACCATGCTGAGCCAACTGGACGAACGCCGCTTCGCCGCCGAAGGCTCTCCTGCCGACTGCGTGCTTGCCGGCATTCATGTGGCCATGCAAGGGGCCAAGCCCGATCTGGTGCTGTCCGGCGTGAATCGGGGCAACAACTCTGCCGAAAACGCGCTTTACTCCGGCACCCTGGGCGGCGCGATGGAAGCTGCACTGCAAGGTATTCCGGCAATGGCGCTGTCCCAATATTTTGGCCCCGCCAACCGCGAAACAGCCAATCCGTTTGAAGCCGCCGCCGTGCATGGCGCCGCGCTGGTGAAGAAGATCCTGGCCGCCCAGCCGCAGGACAGCCAGGATTACCGGCTGTTTTACAACATCAACTTCCCGCCGGTTCCGGCCGCAGGCGTAAAAGGCGCGCGGGTTGCGGCGCAGGGCTTCCGGCACGGCAGCCATTTCTCGGCAGAGGAGCAGCTGTCGCCCACCGGCCGCCGCTACCTGTGGATCCGCGGCGGCAATCAGCAGGTGCAGACGGCGCCAGGCTCGGACGCAGCGGTGAATCTTGACGGCTATATCTCCGTCACCCCGATGCGGGCTGATCTGACCGCACGGGACGCCATGAATTGGCTGAAGGCAATTGAGGATACCGGCGCATGAGCGGCCCCGACGCGCAAACCAAGATGCAGTTTGTCTACTCTGTACGCTCGCGCGGGGTCACGGACCAGAAAGTGCTGGAGGCGATCGAAGACGTCGATCGCGGGCTGTTTGTGCGCGGCATCTTTGCGGACCGCGCCTATGAGGACGTGCCGCTGCCGATTGCCTGCGGCCAGACCATCTCGCAGCCCTCGGTGGTTGGTATGATGACCCAGGCGCTGCAGATGTCCCCCCGCGACACGGTTCTGGAGGTCGGCACCGGTTCCGGCTACCAGGCAGCCATCCTGTCGAAGCTGGCGCGCCGGGTCTATACCATCGATCGGCACGCCCGTCTGGTGCGCGAAGCGCGGGCCGTGTTTGATCAGCTGCAGCTGGCCAATGTGACTTCACTGGTGGGCGATGGCAGCCATGGGCTCAGCGAACAGGCGCCCTTTGACCGCATCATCGTGACAGCCGCTGCCGAAGACCCGCCGGGGCCACTGCTGGCACAGCTGAAACCCGGCGGTATCATGGTGCTGCCGGTGGGCCAGTCGGACCACGTCCAGTCCCTGATCCGGGTCCGCAAAACCGACGACGGGCTGGACTATGACGAACTGCGTCCCGTGCGCTTTGTTCCGCTGCTTGAGGGGCTGGGAAAAGACACGTAAACTGCCGGCGGATTTCAGCCCATGCGCAAACCGCATCGGCTATAATGATTGACGCGAGAGAATCCCCGCGAAAAAGGGGAAGCGTGTTTTGAGGAGAGCGAAATGACCCGGATTCCCCCTGCCCGGACCATATTCCGCGGCCAGTTCCGCGGCCTGCCGCGTGTCCGGTTTCTGGCCCTGCTGCCACTGGCCGGACTGCTGGCGGCCTGCCAGGGCCCGCTGGATTACGATCTGCGCGGCCAGATCGGCGCCTTCAACACCGCCGGGGCCGCCCAGTCGGCCACCGCGAACCGCCCGGCCCCGGATGGGCGCGGGCTGATCTCTTACCCGTCTTACCAGGTGGCTGTGGCCCAGCGCGGCGACACGGTGGCA
The DNA here is from genome assembly GCF_049800895.1 of Leisingera sp. S232. NCBI lineage: Bacteria > Pseudomonadati > Pseudomonadota > Alphaproteobacteria > Rhodobacterales > Roseobacteraceae > Leisingera > Leisingera sp. S232. The sequence goes on from NZ_JBNAFX010000001.1 coordinate 128,191, forward strand.
GATGTGGCCGCCCGCATTGGTCTTCCCGCCAGCGAGGTCGCCCGGTTTAACGGTATGGAGATCGGCGACAATATGCGCCAGGGCGAGGTGCTGGCATTGCCGCGCCGGGCGCCCGACAGCCTGCCCGGCAGCGCCGAACCAGGGTCTGTCGATATTGCGTCGCTCGCAGGCCAGGCCATAGACACTGCACCGCTGACCTCCCCCAATGCCGGTTCCGTGACAACAACCGACATCCAAGCCGCCCCCAGGCCACAGCCGGCCAAGGTGCAGTCCGGCCCCGAACCGGTGCGCCACAAGGTGAAACGCGGCGAGACCGCCTATACGATCTCGCGGCTCTATCGGGTGCCGGTAAAGGCGCTGGCGGAATGGAACGGACTGGGCAGCGATTTTTCAGTACGCGAAGGCCAGTTTCTGCTGATCCCGCTGAAAGAGCAGCCCGCAGCTGATGAGGCCGTACCTGCAGCCATCCCTGCGGCGGTGGCCGTGACAGAGCCGGGCAGAGGCTCCGAGACACCGGTGCCGCCCAGCGCCAGCAAACCGCTGCCGGACGAGAAGGTCGAACCGGCTGCGGTCAAACCCGCCGCAGAGACCCTGCCCAAGCCTGAACTGCCGGCCCCCACCCGCAGCAGCAGCGCTGCGATGGCCTATCCGGTGCAGGGCAAGATCATCAAAACCTACGCCAAGGGCCGAAATGATGGCATCGACATTGCCGGCGCCGCCGGTGCGCCGGTGAATGCAGCCGAAGCCGGCACGGTGGCGGCAATCACCAAGGATTCCAGCAATGTGCCGATCGTGGTGATCCGCCACAGCCAGAAGCTGCTGACGGTGTACCAGAATGTCGGCAACATCACCGTGAAGAAGGGTGAATCCGTGGTCCGTGGCCAACGCATCGCCTCGCTGCGCGGCGGCGACGAGGCCTTTGTGCATTTCGAAGTGCGCGACGGATTCGAGAGCATCGACCCGCTGGACTATCTGAACTGACGGCAGCAACAGACTGTTAACACAGAAAAGCCCGGCTGATTGGCCGGGCTTTTGCTATTTTGGATGCTTCTGGGAACCAGAAAACCTCAGCGCAGGGCCACCCCGTGCCGTCCGGCCAGATCGGTGAAGAACTGCCAGGCCACCCGACCCGACCGCGCGCCTCGGGTCGCCTGCCACTCTACCGCCTCTGACTGCAGCTCATCGGCATCGACCGCCACGCCATAGGCTGCGCAATAGCCTTTGATCATCGTCAGGTATTCATCCTGATCACAGGGATGGAAACCCAGCCACAGGCCGAACCGATCCGACAGCGAAACCTTCTCCTCCACCGCTTCCGACGGGTTGATGGCGCTGGAGCGCTCGTTCTCGATCATGTCCCGCGGCATCAGGTGGCGGCGATTGGAGGTGGCATAGAACACCACGTTTTCCGGCCGCCCTTCGATGCCCCCGTCCAGCACCGCCTTCAGGCTTTTGTAATGCTGGTCGTCATGGCTGAAGGACAGGTCATCGCAGAACAGAATGAACCGGTGTTCAGAGCCGCGCAGGTGCCCCAGCAGCCGCGCCACCGAGGGCAGATCTTCGCGCTGCAGCTCCACCAGTTTCAGCTGCGGGTGATCATCCGTCAGCGCGCCATGCACCGCCTTCACCAGGCTGGATTTTCCCATCCCCCGCGCGCCCCACAGCAATGCGTTGTTGGCAGCGAACCCTTGGGCAAAACGGCGGGTGTTGTCCAAAAGCGTATCGCGCGAACGGTTGATGCCCACAAGCAGGTCCAGATCCACCCGGTTGACGCTCTCCACAGGCTCCAGCCGTTCTGGCCCTACATGCCAGACAAAGGCAGCGGCGGCGTTGAAATCAGGGGTTTCCAGCGGCGCGGGCGACATCCGCTCCAGTGCTTCGGCAATGCGGGTCAATGCGATCTGGTCCATGGGAGGCCTCCGTCGGTTAGCTGACGGATTTCAAAGCATGTTCAGGGCCAAGCGGCAAGAGGGGAGAACATCAGGCCCTGCGGATCGCCCCTGGGGGTCGCCAGCCAACCCGGCGCGGCTTGTTGCAATGTCCGGCACCTGTTCGACTGCCGGTCTTACGGTTAGACTGTCTCTATGGATGCCATTGGCGAACTCTCGCACTGGATGATGACCGAAGGCCGCTGCTGCGGTGATCCGGTCAAGGCTGTCTCGCATTTCTGCACGGCGCTGATTGACGCCGGCGTGCCGCTGTGGCGGGTCAACATCGGCCAGCGGTTCGCAAACCCGTTGCTGATCGCCTGGGGGGTGGTTTGGACGCCAGAGGGTGCAGAAAGCTACGATGTAACCCATGATCTTATGCTGACGGACAGCTACGTTGGCAGCTCGTTTGAGTATATTCTGGCGCATCGGCGCCCGCTGCACAAAAGCCTGCGGGAACTCGACCCCGAAGCCGACCATATTTCCTATCGGGAATTCGCAGAGGCAGGCGGCACCGATTACTACGCGACGCTGCTATACTACGGCGACAGATCACTGCACGGCTGCACCTTTGTCACGCGGGCTGATGATGGCTTTTCGGAACAGAATTTGCAGATGATCGAGGCCGCCCTGCCCGCCCTCTCCTGCGCATTGGAACCTGCCACCATGCGCAAATCTTCCCGCAGCCTGTTGCGGACCTATCTTGGGGACGGCCCATCGGACGCCGTCTGGAACGGGTCGATCAAACGCGGCGAGCGCACCACTCTGGAGGCCGTAATCATGTTCACGGACCTGCGCGGTTTCACCGCCCTGTCCGACAGCGCCGGCGAGGATGAGGTGTTCGACGCCCTGAACATCTATTTCGATGTTGTCGTGCAGGCGGTAGAAGACGCGGGCGGTGATGTTTTGAAGTTCATGGGGGATGGCATTCTGTCCATCTTTCCCGCCGCCAGCGAAGCCCGCCGCGCGGATCAATGCAGGCAGGCCGCACGGGCCGCGCAAACAGTGCTTGCCGGGATTGCCACTGCAAACAGCACCCGCGCAGAAACACGCAAACCACAGCTGGCAGTCGGAATTGGTATCAATGCCGGTCGTGTCAGCTATGGCAACATCGGCAGCCCCGGCAGGCTGGATTTCACGGTGCTCGGCGCTGCCGTGAACCTGGCAAGCCGGATTGAGGGCCTGACAAAATCAACCGGGCATTCCGTTCTGGCCTCTGCTGCTGTTGCTGCCGCCGCCCCTGATCTGTTTGCCAGCTGCGGCCAGCACAATGTGCGCGGTGTTTCCGACCCGGTAGACGTGTTTTTTCTGCTCACGGCGCCCCGGTAGAAAGACGCGACCTGCCGGCCGCGTCCTGATGGTTCCCGCCTTGTTCAGCCGGATTGCCTTGACCGCTTCAATCTGCCGCGAAGCAGTAGAAATAGCCATTACCGCCGGTCCCACGCAGGTTGTCGGCGCTGCAGCCGCGGGAGTTATGCGCGGCATTCCACGATGTATTGCCGCCGCCGTGGCGGTCGTGGTGGCCGACCGTGGCTGAACCCTCGCCATTGGAGGTCCAGTTCGAACAGGTCTTGTCGCCTTCTTGCCAGGGGAAGTAGGCGGTGCCGTCTGCTTGGGTGCCGGTCAGGATGTCATGCTCATTCGGGCGATCGCCGCGGCCCTTGATGCGGTTGCCGTTCTCATCCACCGCGGTGCGGGCATAGATATTGGGCATGATGTGCAGCTGATCCAGGTCCACCGCAATCAGCTCTCCGTTGGCGTTGTACCAGGGGCCCGTACCGATGCGCGCGCGGGCAGAGATGCCCCGTTTGCCGTCTTCCTGGGTGCTGAGGTAGGCACGCCATATGCGCCCGGAAGAACCCGCAGCCTCTGCCAGGCTGGTGCAATGGGCATCCGCCCCCTCCAGCCCGCCAAGATTGCCGCCGTCACCCAGGCCAACGGAGGTGACAAAGAACCCCATCGGCGGGCCTTCGGCGGTTGCGGCAGAAGCCAGCAGGCAGGCAGCAGAGCAGGCCAGCCCAGCGAGAAACGTTTTCATGAAAACCTCCAATTCGTCAGGGAATGACCGCAGGATGGCGCATGGGGCGAGGCAAGGAAATGCCCGAGAGCATCGTTTCACGAAAGAGTGTTGGGGGCACAGTCTGATGAGTTGGCGCGGCTTTGGTGCGGGGACCTACTGAACAAAACAATGCGACCGCAGCGGTATCGGTAGTGCCCTCCTGCTTTCGCGTGGACAGGATACCTGCTCTGTGCAAACCATCTGATATGCATTCTTTGGGTCAGGCAAACGGCGCTTGGCGCCAGCTGCGAATTCCCATCCCGGCCTGACACGCTGGGCCGGGTCTTTGGTGTCCAAATTCGAAATGCGCCTGTTGCGCCGAACAAGGTAGTTTCCATGTCAATTTCCCCCCCAACGCTGCACATGCTTTGCGGAAAAATCGCAGCAGGAAAATCCACACTGGCCAAACAGCTGGCAAGCGAAAACGGCACGGTCCTGATAGCCGAAGACAAATGGCTGCACGCCTTGTTCGCTGATGATATGCGGTCTGCATCAGATTATGTCCGCTGCGCTTCAAAGCTGCGCAGCCTCATGGGACCACATGTGTCATCGCTGTTGAATGCAGGGGTTTCGGTTGTGCTGGATTTTCCTGCCAACACAATTGAAACGCGCAGCTGGATGCGAAGCATCATCGAGGCGTCTGGCGCGTCTCATAAGTTGCATGTTCTGTGTGCAGCGGATGATCTGTGTTTGCAGCGGCTGCATGAACGCAACGCCCGCGGTGACCACCCCTTTGCCGCGACTGAAGAGCAATTCCGCCGGTTTTCCAGGCATTTTGCTGCCCCCTCGCCTGAGGAAGGGTTCAATCTGGTAATGCACGACGACCCCAAATGATACCGGAAGACTGTTCGTTTATGCCCGGCGCCACATCGGTAACTCTGGTCGGTCCCCAGACCGGCACTCCCAAGAAAAAGCGCGCCTTCTCAGGCGCGCCTCTCTGTTTCAAGCCAGCTCAGCTCCGTCAGCCTTTGCTGTCCTCTGTGTCAGCCACCGGCGGATCATCGGGATGGGCCTCCATTTCCTCGTCGTCATAGTAGCCCTCCGCACGCAGCTTCGCTTCACGCTTTTTCTCGACACGGGCCACAAGGAAAATCGAGATTTCATAAAGCCCATACACCACCACAAACAGGATGATCTGGGTGATCACATCCGGCGGCGTTACAAGTGCGGCCAGCACCAGAATCGCCACTACCGCATATTTGCGCACTGCCCCCAGCCCTTCAGAGCTGACCAGCCCGGCCTTGCCCATCAGCGTCAGCAGAACCGGCAGCTGAAAGCACAGGCCAAAGGCCACGATGAACTTGATCGTCAGGTTCAGATATTCCTGCGCCGACCCCTGGAACACCACACTCAGGCCCTGGCTGACTTCCTCGCCGGTGACCGCCTCGCCGCCGGTTCCAAATTGCTGGAAACCGAGGAAAAAGTCATAGGCCAGCGGTGTCACCACATAGAAGGCAAAGCTGGCGCCCAGCAGAAACATGAACGGCGACGCAATCATAAAGGGCAGAAACGCGCCCTTCTCGTTCTTGTAGAGCCCCGGCGCCACAAAGCGCCACATCTGGAACCCGATATAGGGAAATGCCAGGATGAACCCGCCCAGGAAAGAGATCTTGATCGCGACAAAGAAGCCCTCCTGCGGGCTGATGAAGATCAGCGCACAGTCCTGCCCGCCCTCGGCCAGCACCTGGCACAAAGGGGCTGTCAGGAAGTTGAACACCGGTGTCGCCACCGTAAAACAGATCACCATGCCGACGACAAAGGCCGCAACCGAATGGATCAGCCGGTTGCGCAGTTCGGCCAGATGTTCGATCAGCGGCGCGGTTGAGTCGTCGATCTCATCCGTTTTGCTCATGATTTGGCCTCTTCTTCACTGGCGGTCGCAGGTTTCAGCGCCGCCTCGTATTCTTCTGCTTTGGCCAGCGCCTCCTCCGCCTCGCGCGCCTTGCGCTCGGCTGCAGCACGCGCTGTCGACGCCTGGATCTTCTTGGCATCCCCGGCGCGTTTGGCCGCCAGCTTGCCGGTCTCGCTGTCAGGATCGTATTTGGTCGGGTCGATGGATTTGGCCATGTCCTGCGCGGCCTGTTTCACCCCGTCCATGGCGGTGCCGACAGGGTTTGACGCAGCCTTCAGACCCTTGGTCATCTCATTGACTCCGGCCTCATCCGCAGCCTGATGCATGGCACTGCTGAATTCGCGCGCCATCCCCTTGGCCTTGCCGACAAACCGCCCCACATTGCGGAACAGAACCGGCAGGTCCTTGGGGCCGACCACGATCAGCGCCACTACACCGATGACCAGAAGCTCGGTCCACCCAAGATCGAACATCCGACCTTATGCCTTGTCTTTTTCGGTCTCGGGGGTGACGTCTTTTGCTTCGACACCGGCATCCTCTTCCAGCTCCTTGCTGCCTTCGTTGATGCCTTTCTTGAAGGAGGTAATGCCCTTGCCGACCTCCCCCATCAGCGAGGAAATCTTGCCGCGGCCAAACAGGACCAGAACGACGACAGCGATCAGAAGAATGCCGGGAAGGCCGATGTTGTTGAGCATGAAAGTCTCTCCTTACGTGATCCGGCGCAAAAGCGGCAGCGCCGGTGGAATTGTTCGTTACCGGTTTAGCGCGGGCGCAGCTTTGAACGAAAGCAACTCCACCCGCAGAAAGCACCTGCAAGCGCGGGAAACCGAAACTTTTACCACCCGCACGCACCCAACTGACAGGTTTATGTCAGTTGCAGGGTCGTAAACCCAGCCCATCACATGAACAAAGGAGAAACGTGATGAGCAAGCATGTCGCCGAAATCGTGACTTTCAAACTGGCCAACGGGGTGAGTCCCGCGGACTTCATGGCGCTGATGCAACGCACCGAAGACTTCGTGCGCAAGCAGGACGGCTTTGTCACCCGTCAGCTGAGCCAGGGCGAAGACGGCAAATGGACGGACTATGTGGTCTGGAAGGACATGGCAACGGCGCAGAACGTGGCACAGACCTTCATGCAACAGGAATTCGCCCCCGAAGTGGTTGCAGCGCTTGCACCCGACAGCGCCAGCATGCGCCATGAAGAGGTGCTGTGGCAGATGGCCCCCTAAGGCCTGCCGGGCTGCGCCCGAAGGCCGAAAACAATGCAGGCAGAGCCTGCAGGCCGGGCGCAGCTCTTGACCTCCTGACGCCACCGCGCAAAGGCTAGCCCCATGCGCCGCACCGACCGCCTTTTTGAAATCATCCAGATCCTGCGCGACGGGAAACTGCACCGCGCCCAGGATATCGCCGAGCGGCTGGAGGTCTCCACCCGCACCATCTACCGCGACATGGACACGCTGGTTGCCTCCGGTGTGCCGGTGGAGGGCGAGCGCGGCGTCGGCTACATGGTGCGCGAGCAAATCAGCCTGCCGCCGCTGACACTGACGCCCGAAGAGCTGGAGGCGCTGAACCTCGGCATGGCCATCGTCGCCGAAGCCGCCGACCCGGATCTCAAATCCGCCGCCCTGTCGCTGGCGGCCAAGGTGGACGCAGTGCTGCCCGAACAGACCATCGCCGAGGCGGATGCGTGGAAATTCGCGGTCTACCCGTTCTCGGACGCCGCCCGCGCCCTGGCCCATATGCCTGCCCTGCGCGCCGCAATCAAAGCGCGGCAGAAACTGCAGCTGACATACCGGCGCATCGACGGCACCCTGACCGAGCGCAAAATCCGACCGCTGCACATGGAATACTGGGGCCGGGTCTGGACCTTGACCGCCTGGTGCGAAACCCGCGGCGCCTTCCGGGTGTTCCGTGTCGACCTGATCGAGGCCGCCGCCGCCCTGCCAGAGCTGTTCGTGGACGAACCCGGCAAACGCCTGCAGGACTACGATCCCTACGGCTCCTGAAACCGCTTCTTTCTGGTTTCAAATCCCCCGGGGGAGACGCCAAAGGCGGCGGGGGCAGAGCCCCACCCCTAGCCCAATTCAAAACTGGTGACGCCGTAAATCGCATCCAGCGCCAGCTGCGGCGCAGGCCCGCGGTACATCCGGGCAGTCTCAAACACCGGCTCCAGCCCCAGGCTGCGCGCCAGCTGCACCGCCTCGGCATGGGGGGCCGGCACATCCAGAAACACCTCCTGCCCGTCCGGCAACGCCTGCAGCAGCTCTGCCAGAACAGCCTCTGCACCCTCGCAGGTCTCAGCCACCAGCGGACCGATCTTGCAGCCCCTCCTGCAGGGGCGCAGCGTGCCAAAGGCAGACAAGACACCGTCTTTGCGCGCGCCTGCAGACACATGCCCGTCGGCAGCCAGCCATTGCCGCCAGAACACGTCGCGCGGCGCCGGAAAGACGCGGGCATCCAATGCATCCAATGCCGCCGAAGGTACGGACAAGCGCGAAACGGCATAGCCTTCAGAGCGCGTCAAGCTGCCTCGCGGCAGACCGCCAAAACGGATATTGCGGTATGCCGGCTCAAATCCGGACCGGCGGTAGTTGTCCTGCTGGTCCACCACCCCGTCCAGACCCACCGTGCGCGTGCCCGCATGCACCAGTGCCTCCTGCCACAGCGCATATCCATAGCCCTGCCCGCGGTGCTCTGGCGCTACGATGTAAAAACCGAGGAAGGAAAATGCCTCGCCGTAGTTCACAACAGAAATGCAAGAGATCATCTGCCCATCCAGAAACCCGCCCCAGAATCCGAAACTGTCAACGGCAGCAAAGCAGGCGGCATCCCGGTGGCCGGGGTTCCAGCCTTCACGCGCAGCCCAGGCTGCAGCAGTTTGGATTTCCGCGGCGGTCAACACCCGGATCTGATAGCTGCCTTGCATCTGCCTCTCCTTGCACCCGAGGGTACAATGCGCGCTAAAGATCAGGCAGGAAAGACAAAACAGCGGTTGCGCCGGACTGTCAGCCACATCACCCGGCCCGCTTCAGGCAGGAAGACGTTGGGCACCGTGGCTTTCAGAACCGAACCGTCAAAATCCATCCGGAACTCCACAAGGCTTTCGCTGCCCAGGAAACGCGCGCGCTCAACTGTTGCACGCGCGGGCACGCCGTCGCTGGGAGTCGGCAGTGGCCCCTGACCGGCCCGGTCGAAATCAATGCGCAGATGCTGCGGACGAAAGACGATCTCTACCGCTGTGCCATCCGCCACGCCCGGCGCCAGAAACTCGCCAAAGGCAGTGCGTGCCAGGGCGCCGTTCACTTCGGCCTCCAGCACGTTCACATCACTAAAAAAGGACAGCGCGGCCTTGTCGACCGGGTGGGTATACACATTGTAGGGCGCGCCCTGCTGCACGATCCTGCCGCCGCGCATCAGCGCGATTTCATCCGCCATCCGCATCGCCTCTTCCGGCTCATGCGTCACCAGCAGAACGGCGGTGTCTTCCTCCTTCAGGAGGCTCAGTGTCTCGTCGCGGATACCGTCGCGCAGCCGGTTGTCGAGACCGGAGAACGGTTCATCCATCAGCATGATGCGCGGCCGCGGGGCGATTGCGCGGGCCAGCGCCACCCGCTGCTGCTCGCCGCCCGACAGCTGATGCGGATAGCCGTCGATGAAGCGTTTTAGCGCCACCCGGTTCAGCAGTTCCTCGACCCGAGCGCGTTTCTCGTCCTTGCTGCCCTTCAGGCCAAAGCCCACATTGTCTGCCACACTTAAGTGAGGAAACAGAGCAAAGTCCTGGAACATCAACCCGATCTCGCGCCGCTCCGGCGGCACCCGGAACATGGTATCGCAGATCAGCTTGCCATCCACATAGATTTCACCACTGTCCTGCATCTCCACCCCGGCGATCATCCGCAAAGTGGTGGATTTGCCGCAGCCCGACGGCCCCAGCAGGCAGGTCACCTGCCCGGCCTGGATCTGCAGCGAGACATCATCCACCACCGCACGGCCTTCGAAGAAGCGCCGGATGTTGCGGATTTCCAGCCGCGGCGGGGCGATGGAGCGGCGGAGGCCGGCAGTGGCAGTATTCATGAGGCCTCGGGGCTGTGTCCGATGAAAATGCTTGGGTTCCCGACGGGATAACAACCCAGCGGCGGGGCCGCAAGCGATCTGAATTGCCAAAGGCGCCTGGGAAGGCACAGCACAGGAAGCGCCCGGCCTCTTGGCCGGGCGGGACATTGATCCGGGCTCAGCAGCAGCCCGCCGCTGCGCCGTCCTGCTCCAGCCCGTTGAAGGGCGAATTGCCGCCGCAGCCCTCAAATATTCCATAATGTTCGTCAAAACTGCCGATGAAGTCAAAATGCGGCGCCAGGCGGCTGTCCTGCAACATCATCCAGGTATTGCCGCAGACCGGAAACACCTTGCCTGTTTCAATGACATGGTGATCATCCAGCGCAAAGACATGCGGCGCATGTTCAATGGTGCCCTTATAGATCACTGCCTGACCGTAATCCTCGCACGCGGGCTCCAATGCAGGCAGTTTGAACAGCCGGTAGGTGGCCGACAGGAACTTCAGCGGCTGCACGCGCTTTTCCAGAACCGGGTTTTCGATGGTCAGCAGGCGCGCGGTCACCATACGCGGGTCATTGAACCCTGATGCCTTGGCGATCGACAGAAAATCGTTCCAATACAGCGCACCCGACAGGCATTCACCATAGAGCACCTCATCCTTTGCCATCTCTTGCGGCACCCGGCGGTCGGCATAGACATCCGAGAAATAGATCTCGCCGCCCTCTTTCAGCAGGTGATGCGCACCGCGCAGCACGGCTCCCTTGTCGGTGGCCAGGTTGATCACGCAGTTGGAAACGATGATGTCGAACGAGCCTGGCTCAAGGTCCAGCTCCTCCAGTTTTTCGATGTAGCCGTGGTGAAATTCAACGTTGGAGCTGGCATAGCCAAAGACCTCAGCGTGATAGTCCTGATGCCGCCGTGCCACGTCCAGCTGCGCCGGTGTCATATCAACGCCAACGACCTTGCCGTGTTCGCCGACCAGCGCCGACAGCGCATAGACATCGCGCCCCGCCCCGCAGCCAAGATCAAGGATGCGTGCACCTTCCAGCGCTTCCGGCGCGATCAACCCGCAACCGTAGTAGCGGGTCAGCACCTCGTCATGGATTTTCGACAGCACCGACTTCACATAGTCCGGCATGTCATCCGGCGTGCAGCAGGCATTGGTCTGGAGGTCACTGCTGCCCTGCAGCACTTCACCGTAATAATTCTGCACGTTTTCATGATTCATGGCAGCCGCCTTTCGTGGAGATTTCCGGCAAAGGGATAGCCTTCTCTCCGCAGAGCGGCAATCAGGCACGGGACCAAACTGACGCAAGTGTGAAGAAAAGCGCTGAATGCAGCGCTCATTCGCGGGCAGAGACGGTGCAGCCGCCCCGTCTCTGCCCGCGGCATACCTCTGGTTTGACAGATGCAGACAGGCATTGCCCGCCGGGAACACGATTGGACGTCAACCTGCCGGCAGCAGTTCGAACACCGCCTCGGCCCGCACCTTGCCGTTTACCATCAGCTCCATCCGGTGCGGCCCCGGCACCAGCTTGAAGGTGGAGGCGTTGCCTTTCAGCTTGTGCCGCTTGTCTAATGTCAACAATTTTCCAGAAATCTTAGTTTGCTTCAGCTTGAACACCTTGGCTGAAACCTTCCCGCCAGGGCGCTGGAAATGAATAATATAATCCACAAGGACTGGTGATCCCGCCTGCCCCTTCAGATGTGTCGCGAATTCCAGTGCGTCGCCAATTCGTACTTTTTCCGATTTTATGACGACGTCAGCCTCAAGCTCCAGATCCGGGTCATACCCCAGCATTTTCATCGCCCGTGGATGCCCCGCCTTGACCAGTCCACGCAAGGCATGAGAGGTCATCCAGGCCAGTTCCTTGGCTGATTGCCCCCCCGCTGTCTGCCAGGCCTCCAACCGATCCATCACCAGATCCGGATCCTTCTTGGCGATATCATTCAGATGATTGGCGATCGAGCGGGTGACATAACGGGCGCCATCGCTGTGCAAACGATCCAGCAGCGGCAATGGCTGGTCCAGAGACAGTCCGACCGCCTCCCCCCAGGGCAGCCGCGGCCGTGTGCCTTCGCTCACCAGCCGACGCACGTGATAGCTGGAATGCCCAACCCAATCCTGCATCCGCACCAGCACGTCCTCGGGCCAGCGGTTCAAGAACGGGCGGATCGCCCATTCCATCGAAAACCGCTGGGTGATCTCTTCCAATAGATCCAGCGACAACTGGGGATGTGCGTGCACGCCTTTGGCTGCCACAAATTCCCCCAAGGGCGCAAAGATGAAATCCCCGAAATCATCGTCGGTTTTCGACGGATCCAAGGGCGGCGGCAGCGCCCTGAGCAGGATCGGCGCAGCCTCGGGCAAGGCGTCCGGCAGATGATCCGCCAGCACATCCGCGATCAGGGTCATCCGCTGCTTCAGCTCCAGTGCCGGCAGGTCCGCCATAACCTGCGCCTCAAAACCTGCGGCATCAAAGCGGCTGTCCGCCGTGGCAAACAGCTCCGCCAGGTAATGAACCTTTTCCCGGTTAAACAACTGGTCTTTCAACGAAAACCCGCCATCCATCGATCTGGCCCTCCTTACATCGTGGTGTTGGTGGCACCGCCATCCAGCAGGATATTCTGGCCGACCATAAAGCCTGCGTGCTGTGAACACATAAAGGCGCAGGTGGCGCCGAACTCTGCCCGTGTGCCATAGCGGCCTGCCGGAATAGTGGCACAGCGCTGCGCCTTGGCTTCGTCGGGCGTGATGCCCTGCGCCTGCGCTGCGCCGCCATCCAGAGACACGGCGCGGTCGGTGGCATGGATGCCCGGCTGCAGATTGTTCATGATCACGCCTTTGCCGGCGATCTGCCGGGCAGTGCCCGCCACATAGCCGGTCAGCCCTGCACGCGCCGCATTCGACAGCCCCAAAACCGGGATCGGCGATTTCACTGAGACCGAGGTGATGTTGACCACCCGCCCCCAGCCGCGTTCCATCATGCCGGGCACCAGCGCCTTGATCAGCGCAATCGGGGTCAGCATGTTGGCATCCAGCGCATTGATGAAGTCTTCCCGGTCCCAGTCGGTCCACATGCCCGGCGGCGGGCCGCCTGCATTGGTCACCAGAATGTCCACGCCCTGCGCCGCATCCAGCACTTTCTTCTGACCCTCTTCAGAGGTCACATCCGCCGCAACCGTCACCACATCGACAGCGTATTGGCTGCGGATTGCCTGCGCCGAGGCCTCCAGCGCCTCCGCCCCACGTGCGTTCATCACCAGATTCACTCCGGCCTCTGCCAGCGCCTCGGCACAGCCCAGACCCAGCCCCTTGCTGCTGGCGCAGACCAGTGCGCGCTTGCCCGAAATACCCAGATCCATTGTCTTTCTCCCGCGAAAACCCTGCTGTTTGCGCAGAGAGTGCACCGCGCGGGAGCGGAAGGCCAGACCTGCCAGAGCCGCTGGCTCCGGCCAGCTGCCGGAAAAACAGCGTCTTCCCTCCGCCGTTTCGCCACATTTTCAAGGCAAATTCATCAGACAGGAACCTTTTTGGGGCCTATATCGGACTGAAGGACCGCAACAAAACCGCATGGGACAGACAGTGACCGCCAGCCTTTCCTCCGTTCAGGCCTACCCGGCAGAACGTTTCCGCGTTGAATACGGTGCCAATATGGGCGATCCGCTTGGCGTGCTCGAGGATCTGATGCTGGATGACATCTACCTGCTCGACAGCCCGGCACCACCGCAGCGTCTGGCCATTGCAGCCCATCACGACGGCAGTTTCACCATCGCCGATGGCAGCGGCACCGGCCCTGCCGGCGCTGCGCTGCATCTGGATTGCTTGCTGACACTGATGCCCGACCGCGGCCCCAACACTGAGATTCTGGTGATGGTCGAGGCCGACACCGAGGGATATATCGCCGCTATCTTTCTGGTGCCGCTGGCGCCTCTTCAGGCGCAGACCCCCTACACTCTGGTCAAAGCAGAACGCGCACCGGCGCGGCGCAAACTGGCGCAATCCGCCTGCGTCTCCTTTACCCGCGGCACCCGCATCACCCTGTCCACCGGCGAACAGCGCAAGATTGAGGACATGAAGGCCGGCGACCGCGTGCTGACGCGCGACGATGGCATTCAGGACGTGCGCTGGATCGGCCAATCCACCCTGCGCGCCGTCGGCGATCTTGCCCCGATCCTGATCCGCAAGGGCGCCCTGAACAATTTAAACGACCTGATCGTCAGCCCCAGCCACCGCCTGATGGTTTACCAGCGCCGCGACGAAATCGGTGCAGGCGCACCGGAGCTGCTGGTGCGCGCCCGCGATCTGGTCAACGGCGGCAGCGTGGTGGTGTTGGACGGCGGGTTCACCGATTACTTCCAGATACTGTTTGATCAGCATCACATCATCTACGCCGAGGGAATCGCAGCCGAAAGCACCTTTCTCGACCCGGTCACGCGCCCGGTGCTGCCGGAGGATTTCTGGACCTCCCGCCCCGGCACGCTGCCCGAACAACACACCCGCGGTGCCCATGGGCTAAACGTCAACCGGTCTCTGCTGGACCGTCCGGATGCTGTAGGGTTGCTCAAACGGGCCTCTTTGTGCTGACCGCACTCTTTGGGTCGAACGCTTTACCGGTCACATCAAACCATTGAAATAAAACCAATACTTTTAGAAGAGGCGAACGCGCAACCTGCCCTGTTCCGCCAGCTTGGCCACTTGCCTTCAAATCGACCTCCGGCCCGCGGGCGGCGCGCAACATAGCGGGGTCAGCAGGAAAACGGACCGACGTGACTGACATTGCGCTCCGGCAGAATCTTGCTCATGCTCCGTCAAATTTCCAACCGGGCAATCAGCTGCCGCAAAAAATTCACCGCATCTTAAGCCCGCAAAAGCAGAATAAATCCAGCTCGACAAATGAGTGGAAAACATGCTTGACCGCTTCTCAACCCTGGATCGCTGGCGGCAATTCGGCCGGAGCTTCCATCTATCCTTGATCCACGCGCTGGTCATCGGGCTGTCGCTGATGATGACTGTTGGCGCCTATTTCTATGCCAGCGCGCAAGCAGAGACCCGTATCGAGAACGCGTTTCTGGCTGCCCGCGATCAGGTCGTTGGGCTGATTTCCGCCCGGATGGAGAAGTATGAGGACGCCCTGTGGGCTGGCGTATCCGCTGTCCGATCCCATGGCGGCGACATGACCTACCAGCAGTGGAAAACCTTTGCAGACACCTTGCGCGTGGATGAGCGATACCCTGGAATCAACGGGATCGGCATTATCCACTATGTCGAACCCGGCCAATTCGAAACCTACCTGCAGAAACGGCGCAAAGAACGGCCCGATTTCTCTGTCTATCCCGCGCATGACCACGACTTCCGCCTGCCGATTTCCTTTATTGAACCCGAAAACATCAACGCGGCGGCCGTCGGTCTGGATATCGCCCATGAGGTCAACCGCCGCGAAGCCGCCCTGGCCAGCAGCGCAACCGGCGACGCGCAGATCACTGGTCCGATTGTGCTGGTACAGGATGAAAGCAGCACCGCAGGCTTCCTGTTTTATGCGCCGTTTTATTCCGGCAGGGCAGCCAACAGCCCCGCTACCGGTGAACAGCACCCTGACGGCATGGTCTATGCGCCGTTTGTGGTCCGCAAGCTGATGGCGGGCCTGCTGTCCAAGGACCTCCGCCACGTGCGTCTCGGCATCAGCGACGGCGGCGAGATCATCTATGACGAGCATAACCCGGCAGCCCCCAGTTTCGACCCCTCCCCCAAATTTTCAGAAACCGTCGAGATGGAGATTTATGGCCGCACCTGGCAGCTTGATATCCGCACCAACCTCGGCTTCCGTCAGGCTCATTCCTATTCGCAGCCCATGCTCATCCTGACTGGCGGCCTGGTGATCGAGGCGTTGGTCATCTCGCTTCTTTTCTTCATGGGCCGTTCCAGACAGCGCGCCCAAGCCTATGCGGCACGGGTCACCGCCGACCTGAAGGAAAAGACCGTGAAACTGGAAAAGGCCCACGAGGAGTTGGAACAATTCGTCTATATCACCTCGCATGATTTGAAGACGCCCGTGCGCGGCATCGGCACGCTGACCGAAATGGTCCAGGAGGATCTGGAAGACTACTTTACTTCCAGCAATGCCGATCCCGACGTGGCCGCCAACCTGCAGAGGATCACCGAACGGGTGGGCAGGATGAACGACCTGACCCAGGCCGTGATGGAATATGCGCGCATCGGCAAACATACGACTGAAGAAAAAGAACTGTTCTTACCTGAGGTCATCGAAACGTTCCGGTCTGACTTCAACCTGTCCACCAGCCAGCTGGAGTTGACTGGAAGCCTGACGCATATTTCCACCGACAGCTTCAATTTTGTCCGTGTGCTGGAAAATCTGGTGGGCAATGCGATCAAGTACCATCCTGATCCTGAGCATGCCAAAATTACCGTCCACGCAACCGACGCAGGCACCCGCTGCGACATAGCGGTCCGCGACAACGGCAATGGCATTGAACCAAAATACCACAGCAGGATCTTCGACGTGTTTCAGACACTGCGGCGGGCAGGAGACCCGGAAAGCACCGGGATTGGCCTCGCCATCGTCAAAAAGACCGTTGAACATCACGGTTTCAAAGTGACCCTGCAGTCCGAAGTTGGACATGGTGCCGAATTCCGGTTCAGCTGGCCTGCCGGAGACAGTACCGCCGCTGAAGACATCAAAACCAAAGCCGCCTAACGTGGAAAACCACCGAATGAACATCCTCCTGATTGAAGACAACGATGTGGATGCGCTCATCCTGGAGCGCATGCTGAAGAAGCATTCTCCCTCTGCCACTCTGGTGCGGGCCTGCGATGGCCAAGAAGCGCTGGAACTGCTGACGACGGAGCGCGGGCGGGACTTGCCTCGCCCCTTTTTCATCTTGCTGGACATCAACATGCCGCGCATGAACGGCCATGAATTTCTTGATGAATTGCGCGCCAGGGAGGAGATTTCCGACAATATCGTTTATATGTTCACCACTTCCGACAGCCCGCACGACATCACCCGCGCCTACCACCGCAACATCAGCAGCTATATTGTGAAGCCAAGCTCCTCTGCAGGCACGAAGAAAGTACTGAACGCGCTGCAGGAAATGTGGGATGTCTGCACCCCGCCGCACTGCGCAACGGCCTGATAGCAGCGGCGTCAAACAGCGGTTAGACCTGCCGCTGACAAAGTCCCTGAAACGGTCAACCTGCCCCGCGGGAACCGCTTTAGCTAAACTGCAGCAGGATCCGGTTCAAAAGCTCGATCCTGCGGAAAGGCTTTGACAGAAAGTCATTCATCCCGACGGCAAGGCAGGCTTCGACATCGCTGGGCTGGGCGTTGGCAGTCAGGGCAACAATCGGACATTCGACCAGCCCATTTTCCAGTTCATAGGCCCGGAGACGGCGTGTAGCATCCAATCCGCCGAGGACAGGCATGGATAGATCCATCAGGATCAGGTCGGCCCCCTCGGACTTGAACATCTCCAGCGCTTCCTGGCCATTTGCGGCGAAACGAAGCTCAGCGCCAGTTGAGTTCAGCATTTTGCGAACCAGCAGCTGATTGGTCTTATTGTCTTCCGCAACCAGAACACGCTTGCCGCTGAGAGCATCGGGCGGCACATCTGGAGCTGTCAGGCCAGGCGCGGCGTTCAGCGCCCGCCTGCGGTCCTTGAGTTGAGGTCCCGCAGCAGCAGTCGGGTCCAGCGGGTCCAGGTCAGCGACAGGTGGCAGGCTCAGTCCCACTGTGAAAACGGACCCTTCGCCGGGTACGGAGGACGCTGTCACCGTGCCCCCCATCCTCTCTACCAGCGCGCGGGTGATCGCAAGGCCCAGCCCGGTGCCCTCGATCACGCGAACCGCCCGGCGATTCACCTGTTCAAAAGCGGAAAAAATCCACTGCATTTGCGAAGGCTCAATCCCGATGCCGGAATCCGAGACGCGAATTTTCAAGGTATGGTTCACAGCCTCGGGATCAAAGACAACACTGACGGTGACATGGCCGTGTTCGGTAAACTTAATCGCGTTGCCCAACAGGTTCATCAGGATTTGCCGGATCTTGCCCGCATCACCGGAAAACACACGCGGCGCGTCTTCGGAATACTCGGTTCGCAGGTCGATCCCCTTGTAAGCAGCCCTGGCCCACAGCAGGGTTCCCACGTCCTGAACCACATCATAGAGCGAAAACTGCGCCTCGTTCAGAGAGATTTTGTCAGCTTGGATTTTGGAAAAATCGAGCACATCGTTGATGACCGTCAGCAACGTGGTTGCAGAACTAAAGATGGTATCCGCAAAAAGCTGCTGCTGCTCGTCCAGGTCTGTCTCCTTCAGCAGCTCACACATGCCGATGATGCCATTCATCGGCGTCCTGATCTCATGGCTCATGTTTGCCAGGAAGCGTTCCTTGGCCTTGCTGGCCTCTTCGGCCTTGTCGAGCGCCATCCGGGTGAGTTCCAGCGCTTCGTCTCTTTCGCGTTCAGTGGTGGCATCGATGGACGTGCCCACAAGGTAGATCGGGCGGCCGTTTTCGTCGAACACCGGCCGAAGAGTGGTGCTGAGATGTTTTTCCTTGTTCTCCACCGGAAGCACGATGTCATATGTTGCAGCCTTGCCGCCGTTGATGACAGCCAGATGATGGTTCAAAGCTCTCCGGCCTGTCGCACCGCCATAAAGTTCCAGCGCCGTCTTGCCTAAATAGTCGCTGCGCTTGAACTTCGTCAGCTCTCGCGACTTTGCGTTCATGACCACGTAACGTGGCAGCCCATCTTCGCCCATTTTCAGAACAATCACCGCAAGTTCAATAGCTTCCAGAATTTCAAAGTGATCTGAAAATTCAACTTGTGGCACGTAGGGTTCCTTAAAGGCAAAGCTACTGAAGTCTTAAACAATGTTTTCGCAGTGACAATGTTACAAGAAAATCGTCTTTAAAACATAGGCAAGTTAGAATTGTTTCCCTTGACGCCCAAAGCAGGTCCAAATGTGCCAGGGCGCCGTTTTTCTTGCCTCTTATGCGGTTTGTGGATACAGCCACCCGCATGCTGAGCACCGTCACAAACCGCCCCGAACTGCCGCCCGAAATTGCCCGCCGCCGGACCTTTGCGATCATTTCGCACCCGGACGCAGGCAAGACCACGCTGACTGAAAAGTTCCTGCTTTATGGCGGCGCGATTCAGATGGCTGGCCAGGTGCGCGCCAAAGGCGAGGCAAGACGCACGCGGTCGGACTTCATGCAAATGGAAAAGGATCGCGGAATCTCTGTTTCCGCATCCGCAATGTCGTTTGATTTCAGCGGCTTCCGTTTCAATCTGGTGGATACGCCCGGCCACTCGGATTTCTCCGAGGACACCTATCGCACCCTGACAGCGGTGGATGCGGCAGTGATGGTGATTGACGGCGCCAAAGGTGTGGAAAGCCAGACCCAGAAACTGTTCGAAGTCTGCCGCCTGCGCGATCTGCCGATCCTGACCTTCTGTAACAAGATGGACCGTGAAAGCCGGGACACGTTTGAAATCATTGACGAAATCCAGGAAAACTTGGCAATCGACGTGACCCCTGCCGCTTGGCCTATTGGCGTAGGGCGGGATTTCATCGGTTGTTACGACATGCTGCGCGACCGGCTGGAACTGATGGACCGCGCTGACCGTAACAAAATTGCGGAAAGCATTGAAATCAACGGCTTGGATGACCCAAAGCTGGCTGAACACGTGCCGGAGCACCTGCTGGAGAAGCTGCTGGAAGAGGTCGAAATGGCCCGCGAACTGCTGCCCGCACTGGACCCGCAGGCCGTGTTGGAGGGGCATATGACCCCGATCTGGTTCGGCTCGGCGATCAATTCGTTTGGCGTCAAAGAGCTGATGGACGGCATTGGTGCTTACGGACCAGAGCCGCAACCCCAGTCAGCGCAGCCCCGCGCCGTGGCGCCCGAGGAAAAGAAAGTCGCCGGATTTGTCTTTAAAGTTCAGGCCAATATGGACCCCAAGCACCGCGACCGGGTGGCCTTTGTGCGGATGGCAAGCGGCCATTTCAAGCGCGGCATGAAGCTGACCCATGTCCGCACCAAGAAGCCGATGGCGGTGTCGAACCCGGTGTTGTTCCTGGCCTCTGACCGGGAACTGGCCGAAGAAGCCTGGGCCGGCGATATCATCGGCATTCCCAACCACGGCCAGCTGCGCATCGGCGATACGCTGACCGAGGGCGAAGCGCTGAAAGTGACCGGAATCCCGTCTTTTGCACCGGAACTGCTGCAGGGGGTACGCGCTGGCGATCCCATGAAAGCCAAGCACCTGGAAAAAGCGCTGATGCAGTTTGCCGAAGAAGGCGCTGCCAAGGTCTTCAAACCCTCAATCGGCTCCGGTTTTATCGTCGGCGTGGTTGGTCAGCTGCAGTTCGAAGTCCTCGCCAGCCGGATTGAAATGGAATACGGCCTGCCCGTGCGGTTTGAGGTCAGCCAGTTCACCAGTGCGCGCTGGGTCAACGGAGACAAAGCCGCAGTGGACAAATTCATCAATGCCAACAAGCAGCACATCGCCCATGACAATGACGGCGACATCGTCTTTCTGACCCGGCTGCAGTGGGACATTGACCGGGTGGTGCGGGACTATCCGGATTTGAGCCTGACCGCGACCAAGGAAATGATGGTTTGATTTAAACACACTCGTGCGGCCAATTGAACAGCTGTCCGGCCGGGATGGCCGCACGTTCAAACCTCCCCTTTCCAAACCGGACGCCCCCCACAGAACAGAGCACGTCTACCCCAAGTTTGGCGGACATCCGGACGGCGGGTTTCTGCGCCATTTCTGTGGCAAGCTGTTTGTCTGCACCGGGTTGGAAGACATCGAACTGCAAATCCATAACGCCTTTCAGAAAAAGCAAAAACCAGACCTCACCCAGACCGCCAGCATGGGCCTGTGCCAGCTGTTTGCCCGAACCCGGGACAGCTGGTTGTGGCATTTCCGGTACCGCTTGCAACACCGGCCTCACAGGGCCGAGTGATAGCCTGCTTTCCCGCGCAAATTCGGAGGCGTGACCGTGCAAGAACATCTGTCGGCCTTCGCAGGCGAGAGGGGGAAACCGGATTGCGGGCACGGCTGACGGCTGGGGCCTTTGGGAGATTCGCCCCCTCAGCAGGGAAGACAAGCGGCGAAAACATTTCCCCGGCTTCAGTCGAATTGTTTCCATTTTGCCGATCTCCGCGACGAAAACGCTGCAAAATCTGCCATTAATTGACCTTGGCACAGGATTTTGTTATGCCGCGCCACGAGCCGGCAGTTGCCACACTGCATGACCTTTTGCGGAGCCGGCTGCAACATACACGCGCGGGCCAGGTCAGTGTCCGCAATGACGGATGCAAATGACAAAATTCTCCGATCTGAACCTTAATCCCAAGGTCCTCAAAGCTATTGAGGGCGCCGGATACGAAAGCCCCACCCCTATTCAGGCAGGGGCAATCCCGCCTGCGCTAGAGGGGCGCGACGTACTGGGAATCGCCCAGACCGGCACGGGCAAGACTGCGTCTTTCACGCTGCCGATGATAACCTTGCTGGCACGCGGCCGCGCCCGTGCCCGGATGCCGCGCAGCCTGGTGCTGTGCCCGACCCGCGAGCTTGCGGCGCAGGTGGCAGAGAACTTCGACACCTATGCCGAACACGTAAAACTCACCAAGGCACTGCTGATTGGCGGCGTTTCCTTTAAGGAACAGGATGCGCTGATCGACAAAGGCGTCGACGTGCTGATCGCCACGCCGGGCCGCCTGCTGGACCATTTCGAGCGCGGCAAGCTGCTGTTGACCGGCGTGCAGATCATGGTGGTTGATGAAGCTGACCGGATGCTCGACATGGGCTTTATTCCGGATATTGAACGGATTTTCTCACTGACGCCCTTCACCCGGCAGACGCTGTTCTTCTCTGCCACCATGGCGCCAGAGATCGAACGCATTACAAATACCTTCCTGTCAGGTCCGGCGCGAATCGAAGTGGCCCGTCAGGCCACCGCGTCAGAAACCATCGAACAGGCCGTGGTCCAGTTCAAAGCTTCGCGCCGCGACCGCGAGGGCAGCGAAAAGCGCACCGTGCTGCGTGCACTTATCGACGCAGAGGGCGACAAGCTGACCAACGGCATCATCTTCTGCAACCGCAAGACGGATGTGGATATCTGCGCGAAGTCGCTCAAGAAATACGGCTATGACGCCGCGGCCATTCACGGCGACCTTGACCAGAGCCAGCGCACCAAGACCTTGGATGCCTTCCGCGAAGGTAACCTGCGCATTCTGGTGGCCTCGGATGTGGCTGCACGTGGTCTGGACGTGCCGAGCGTCAGCCACGTGTTCAACTTTGACGTTCCGGGCCACGCAGAGGACTACGTTCACCGCATTGGCCGCACCGGCCGTGCCGGACGTGAGGGCAAGGCGATCACCATCTGCATCCCGCGCGACGACAAGGCATTGGCGGCAGTGGAAGGTCTGATCCAAAAGGAAATTCCGCGTCTGGAAAACCCAGTTAAGCCGGAACCCAAGAAAGAAAAGCCTGCCCGGCCTGCAAAGGCTGAAAAGGCCGACAAAGCTGAATCGGACACTCGCGAGAGCCGCAAGAGCGAAAGCCGCGAGAGCCGCAAAGACGAGAGCCGTGACCGCCGCAGGGATGAAAAGCCCGCGCAGAGGCAGGAACGCTCTTCCGGCGGCCGCGGCGGCAAGCACGGAAAACGCGACGACAAGGCCGTGGTCGGCATGGGCGATCATCTGCCAAGCTTCATCGCCCTCAGCTTTGCCGAGCGCCGCGCCAGCTGACCAGCGTTCACAGACAGATCTTGAGGCCGCTCCGCTGGGGCGGCCTTTTTCGTGGCATGTGCTGCGTATGATGCAGACACAGCAAGGCGACCTTTGCAATTGCGGCATAGCGGGTCTTCGATCTTGGCCGGCGTATTTCCAGGCAGAGCGGCGTAAAGCAGGTGCAACAGTAATACGCGCCATGAATGATGGGTCACGACATGAACACCAATGAAACACAGATCCTGAGCTTCGCCCAATTCCAGGCCATCGAAGCCCGTGCGCACCAGCTGCGCGCAGAAGCATTTGCGGGCTTTATGCGCCGCCTGTTCGGCACGCTCTTCAGTGCCCCGCGCAAAGCTCTGTCCTGCCCCAACTGCGCCCGCCCGCTGCGCGGCTGAGGCTGTGGCGGCTGCTATTGGAGCGGCATCCGACATGAAAGCGCCGCGTGCCTTGTCAGGCCGCGGCGTCTTTCGTTTTCGGTCGTCGAAGGCCGCGGCAGGGCTGCAGGACTGTCAGGATACACAGAGCCACGCTCTGCCGGTCTGAACATCCTCGATGCGGCATGTGCCGGGCAGGTGCTCCCGCCCGGCCTGCAGGATCAGCGCATGCGGCTGACCACCACCGTCACTTCCGGTTTCTTGCCGATTTCGGAATGCGCAGTCTGGCGGGCAATGCGGCGCAGCTCCTGTTCCAGCTTCTCGTCGTCACGCAGCGTTTTGGCGCCGGCCCGCATCAGAAACTGGTTCAGATCCTCTTCCAGCACCTCGACCAGTGCTGCATTGGAAGTCCCGGTTTCAGACAACCCCTTAAGGTCGCACCAAGGCTCCCCTAGCGGTTCATCGTCCTCATCCAGGATCACTGTCACCACCACATGGCCATTCAGCGCCATGCGGATACGGTCGCGGACGATGCCGTCCATTGCGCCGTATTTGACCGAGCCGTCCAGATAGGTGCGCCCGGTATCCACATAACCGGAGACTTTTGGCGTTTCTCCGGTCAAATCCATTATCATGCCGTTCACAACGACAGCGCTGGGAATGCCTTTTGCCTCGCCCAACCGGGCATGCTGACGCAAGTGGCGGTGTTCGCCGTGCATCGGGATCAGCATTTTGGGCTTCAGCAGGTTGTGAACCACTTCCAGGTCGGGACCGTTGGCGTGGCCGGAAACGTGATACAGGCCGGAGCTGTCATCGACCACATCCACGCCTTTTTCTGAAAACTGGTTGATAATCCGGATCACACCCTTTTCGTTGCCGGGAATGGTCTTGGAGGAGAACAGGAAGGTGTCGCCCTCTTTCAATTCCAGCCCGCGGTACTTGCCGCGCGCCAGTTGCGCAGTCGCGGCACGGCGCTCGCCCTGGCTGCCAGTGGTGATCAGCATCAGGTTCTCACGCGGGATGTCGCCTGCGTCCTCGGGGTTGACCACCTTTGGGAAATCCGTCAGCACGCCGGTTTCAGTTGCGGCCTCGATCATCCGGCGCATGGCGCGGCCCAGCAGAACCACAGACCGCCCCGCTTTGGCGCCCGCCTCGGCCAGGGTTTTCACACGGGCCACGTTGGACGCAAAGGTGGTGGCGGCCACCATGCCCTTGGCCTCGGCAAACAGCTTGGTGATCTCCTCTGGCAGCTCGGCTTCCGAACGGCCCGGATGCTGAGAGAACACATTGGTGGAATCGCAGATCAGCGCCTGGATACCGTCCTTGGCGATCTCCTGCCACATCTCAGGGTCGAAAGGCTCGCCAACCAGCGGGCTAGCGTCCAGTTTGAAATCGCCGGTGTGCACCACCCGACCTGCCGGGCTGTCGATCACCAGCGCGCCGCTTTCAGGGATCGAATGGCTCATCGGTGCCACACCGATGGTGAAGGGGCCAAGCTTGATTGTCTCTGGCCAGGCCTGCAAAATATGCACATTGGCTGGGTCGTGGCCGGCCTCTTCCATCTTGCGGCGCGCCAGATTGGCGGTGAAGGCGCGGGCGTAAACCGGCACGTTCAAATGCGCGTACATATGGGCGATGGCGCCGATATGGTCCTCGTGCCCGTGGGTGATGAAGATGCCTTCCAGCTGATCAGCGCGTTCCTTCAGCCAGGTCATGTCAGGCATGATCAGGTCCACGCCCGGGGTGGTGTCCATATCCGGGAAAGTCACGCCCAGGTCGACCAGCACCAGCCGTTCCTTGCCCTGTGGCCCGTAGCCATAGACATAGGCGTTCATGCCGATTTCGCCTGCCCCGCCCAGGGGCAGGTAGATCAATCTATCACTGCTCATGCGTCAGTACCGTTATCCTTGTTGTATTTATGGATGATCTGAAGCCCATGCATGGTGAGGTCGTCCTCAAATGCGTCAAACAGATCAGCAGATTGCTGGAACAAAGGCGCCAGTCCGCCTGTCGATATCACTTTCATTGGCACCGCCCGTTCCGCCTTGATGCGGGTGCAGATCTCGCGCACGAGGCCGACATAGCCCCAGAACACGCCAGACTGCATACAGGCGATGGTATTGGTGCCGATCACGTTCTGCGGCTTGGAAATGTCGACATGCGGCAGTGCCGCGGCAGCCTGGTGCAACGCTTCCAGGCTGAGGTTCACGCCCGGTGCGATCACCCCGCCAACATAGGCACCGTCTGCGGCCACAACATCAAAGGTGGTCGCGGTGCCGAAATCCACAACGATCAGATTGCCGCCGTGCTGGTCAAAGCCGGAAACGGTATTGACCAGCCGGTCTGGCCCAACGGCGGTGCCTTCATCCACCCGCACGGCGACCGGCAGCAGGCAGTCGGGTTTGCCAACCACCAGCGGGCGTGTGTTGAAGTAGCGGTCCGCCAGAACACGCAGATTAAACACCACACGCGGCACGGTGGAGGAGATAATCATGTCGGTGATATCCGCCTCAATCCCCTGCAGCCGCATCAGCGTGCTGAGCCAGACATAATACTGATCAGCGGTGCGCTGCCATTCGGTAGCAGTGCGCCACATGCCGATGAATTTTTCGCCGTCATAAATAGAGAAGACGGTATTGGTATTGCCGCAATCAACTGCCAGAAGCATCGCTGGCCCTTCCTAGAAATAGATGTCCGCCGCCGGGATGCTGACGCGGCCCTTGGCGGTGTTTAGGACAAGGTTGCCGCTGGCGTCCACCGTTTCAAAAGTGCCTTCAGTCTCGGAACTTGCAGTTCGAGCCGTAATCACTTCGCCCAGCTTGGCCGCCCGTTCCAGCCAGGCGGTTCGGATCGGCTCAAACCCATAGGTACTGAACTGCTGCTCATAGCGGGCAAAGGTTTCGGCCACGGCTTCCAGGAACTCCTCTGGCGTGACCTGAACGCCGGTCTCCGACAGCAGCGACACCGGCCAGACCGCCCCCGGCTCCAGCCATTCTTTCATCGGGGTTTCCACGAGATTCACCCCGATGCCGACAAACAGATGGTTCACGCCCTTGCTGTTGCCTGCGCTTTCCAAAAGAATGCCTGCCAGCTTACCGCCTTTCAGCAACACATCGTTGGGCCATTTCAGCGACAGACCTTCGCTGCGACCGGTGACCGCGACGCAGGCGTCAAAGACCGCAAGAGCCGCAACAAAGCTGCGCAGCGCAGCCTGATCCGGGGAGCCTTCGGGGCGCATCATCAGGGTGGCGGCAAAGTTGCCCTCGGGATCTTTCCAATCCCGCCCGCGGCGGCCCCTTCCCTGGGTTTGACGCAGGGCCAGAATCCATTCCGGACCGGCCAGTTCATCCGCAATTCGCGCGGCCTCGTTCAAGGTGCTGTCCACCTCGGCAAGCACCCGTTTTCCATATCCAGCTGGCCAGCTCATATGCGCTCCTTAAATGCGACAGAGCCCGGTCGCAAGACCGGGCTCTGTCAGCCTGCCTGAGAAGCAGATCAATTTACAAGGGTCGCGGCTGCAGCCGCAGCGGCATTATCGATGCCGAACTGATAGACAACTCCTACCAGCATCAGCGCGGCAGAGGCCATCAAAGCAAGGCTCAGAACCGGCGATCCCTTCGCCTCTACCTCGTCTTCTCCGGTGCCGAAGTACATGTAGAAGACAATCCGCAGGTAATAGAATGCGCCAACCACCGAGGCGACGGCAGACGCAATCACCAGCGTCATCAGCCCTGCATCAATACCAGCCTGCCAAACCCCGAACTTGGCAAAGAATCCCAGCATCGGCGGCACGCCTGCCAGCGAGAACATCAGGATCAGCACCGCCAGCGCCTTGCCCGGTTCGCGTGCTGCAAACTGGTTCAGCGCCATGATATCGGTCACCGGTTTACCGTCTTTCTCCAGCATCAGAATGAAGGAGAATGTACCGATGTTCATGGTGACGTAGATCGCCAGATAGACCAGCATCGCTGTGATGCCCTGCTCCGTTCCGGCCGCCAGTCCGATCATCGCATAACCCATATGGGCAATCGAGGAGAACGCCATCAGCCGTTTGATGTCGCGCTGGCCGATCGCCGCAATGGCGCCAAGGAACATCGACAGCACGGACAGCACCACGATGATCTGCTGCCAGTCAGAGACAGCACCGCCAAAGGCATCAAACAGCACCCGGGCGAACAGACCCATGGCTGCGACTTTGGGCGCGGTGGCAAAGAACGCGGTAACAGGCGTGGGCGAACCTTCGTAGACATCCGGTGTCCACATGTGGAAAGGAACTGCCGAAACTTTGAACGCAAGCCCCGAGATCATGAAGACCAGCCCGAACAGCATGCCGATAGACATAGACCCATGTTCCGCCACCTGGATGATACCGGCAAACTGGGTGGTGCCGGCAAAACCGTAGACCAGCGACGCGCCATAAAGCAGCAGGCCAGAGGACAGCGCCCCCAGCACAAAATACTTGAGACCGGCCTCGGTCGACCTGACGCTGTCACGGCGCATCGCGGCAACGACGTAAAGCGACAGCGACTGCAGCTCCAGCCCCATATAGAGGGACATCAGATCACCTGCGGACACCATCATCATCATGCCCACAGCAGCAAGCGCCACCAAGACCGGGTATTCGAACCGCAAGATGCCGCGGCGCGCCATATAGTCCTGGCCGATCAGCAGAACGGCTGAGGCCCCCAACAGCAGCGCCACCTTGGCAAAGCGCGAGAACCCATCGTCGATGAACATGCCATTGAACGCAGTCTGAGTGCCGGCCGGACTGGACGCGATCCAGAAAGCGACCAGCGCCAGCAGCGCTGCTGTGCTCCAGACCAGCGGCACCGCCAGCTTGTCCTTGCCGGTGTAGACAGCGCCCAGAAGCGCCGCCATGGCGTAAAGCGCCAGAACGATCTCTGGCAGGATTACGGTAAGATCAGCTTGGATCATCTGCCTGATGCTCCCTTAATGCGAAGCAATCTGGGTCGCTGCCGAGGTATCGGCAGCAGCCAGAGACTGGTTGAAGTTTGCAATCAGCGCCTCGGTCGAGGGGCTGATGATATCGGTGACCAGCGACGGGTAGACGCCCAGCAGCAGGGTCATCACCACCAGCGGTGCAAAGACGAACCGCTCGCGCGCGGACATGTCCTTGATCCCCATCAGGCTGCCCTTGATCAGGTCGCCAAAGACCACCCGGCGGTAGAGCCACAGGGCATAGCCGGCCGAGAAGATCACGCCAGTGGCTGCAACCGCAGTCACCCAGGTGTTTTTCTGGAAGGCGCCCATCAGGGTCAGGAATTCGCCAACGAAACCGGAGGTGCCCGGCAGGCCGACGTTGCCCATGGTGAAGAACATGAAGACAAGCGCATATGCCGGCATCCGGATCACCAGACCGCCGTAGGCGTCGATGTCGCGGGTATGCATGCGGTCATAAATCACGCCCACGCACAGGAACAGCGCAGCAGAGATAAAGCCGTGGCTCAGCATTTGGAAGATGGCGCCATCAATGCCCTGCTGGTTGGCGGCAAAGATACCCATGGTGACAAAGCCCATATGCGCAACCGAGGAATAGGCGATCAGCTTTTTCATGTCTTCCTGAACCATCGCCACCAGCGAGGTGTACACCACCGCAATGGCCGACATCCACAGGACCACATCAGTCATCACATCCGCGCCCACCGGGAACATCGGCAGGCTGAAGCGCAGGAAACCGTAGCCACCCATCTTCAGCAGGATCGCTGCCAGCACCACGGACCCCGCGGTCGGCGCCTGAACGTGGGCGTCCGGCAGCCAAGTATGCACCGGCCACATCGGCATCTTCACCGCAAAGGAAGCAAAGAACGCCAGGAACATCAGCGTCTGGGCACCGCCCAGCACATGAATGCCCAGCACGTCAAACGACGCCGCCGAGAAACTGTGGGTCAGCAGGGTTTCGATATCGGTGGTGCCCGCATCCACATACATGAACACCATCGCCACCAGCATCAGCACCGAGCCGAAGAAGGTATAGAGGAAGAACTTGAAGGAGGCGTAGATCCGCTCCTTGCCGCCCCAGATGCCGATGATCAGGAACATCGGAATGAGGCCCGCCTCGAAGAAAAGGTAGAACAGCACCAGATCCAGCGCCATGAAGACACCCAGCATCAGGGTCTCCAGGAGCAGGAAAGCGATCATGTATTCCTTGACCCGGTCGGTAACCGACCAGCTGGCCAGAATGGTCAGCGGCATGATGAAGGTGGTCAGCATCACGAACAGAACCGAGATGCCATCGACGCCCATCTTGTATTTCAGCCCGAATATCCACGCCCGGTCCTCAACGAACTGAAAGCCGGTGTCGGCCGGGTCGAACTCGAAATAAATGCCAAGGCTGACCAGGAAGGTGATCGTGGTGGCAAAAAGCGCGACAAACTTGGCGTTGCGCTGCGCCGCCTTATCCTCGCCGCGCAGGAACAGGGCCAATATGGCCGCCGCAAGCGCCGGGATGAAGGTGACAATAGAAAGGAGATTGTCCATCAGTGCGCTCCTCCGCCGATCGACATCCAGGTGACCAGGGCAGCAATGCCCAGCACCATCCAGAAGGCGTAAGTAAAGATGTACCCGGACTGTGCGCGTCCGGCGAGACGGGTGAAGAAGGGCACAACGCCCATGGCGAGGCCGTTGAGGAAGCCGTCAATGGTGCCGCCGTCGCCGCGTTTCCAGAAGAAACGGCCAATGGCCAGAGCGGGTTTGACAAAGATCACGTTGTAGATCTCGTCAAAGTACCATTTGTTCAGCAGGAACAGGTACAGCGGGCGCTGCTGTTTTGCCAGACGTTTCGGCAGCGACGGGTTCCAGATGTAGAACCACAAAGCCAGAACCAGACCCGCAACCATGGCTGCAAAGGGCGACAGTTTCACCCATTTCGGCGCCGCGTGGGCATCCTCCAGGATGTGATTGTCCGGCGCGATATACAGCGCACCCTCGCCCGGCTTGCCAACAAAGGAATGGTGGTGCGCTTCCCCATGTGCATCCGCCTCAGCAACCGGGATACCATAGAATTTGCCGACTTGATCATTGTGTCCAAAGAAGCTGCTGTACCACAGCATGCCCGAGAAGATTGCACCGAGCGACAGAACGCCCAGCGGCACCAGCATGGTCCAGGGGCTTTCATGTGCGTGGTCATGGGTGTGCTTGTCGCCACGTGCCTCGCCATAGAAGGTCATGAAGATCAGGCGCCAGGAGTAGAAAGAGGTCATGAAGGCGGCAATCACCAGAGCCCAGAAACCGAACATGGAACCGCCCGCATAGGCGCTTTCGATGATGGCGTCCTTGGACACAAAGCCTGCAAAACCCACCCAACCGCTCAGCGGGATACCAACGCCGGTGATGGCCAGCGTGCCGATCATCATCGCCCAGAAGGTATAGGGGATCTTCTTGCGCAAGGCGCCATAGTTCCGCATGTCCTGCTCGTGATGCATCGCGTGGATCACCGAACCGGCGCCCAGGAACAACATCGCCTTGAAGAAAGCGTGCGTGAACAGGTGGAACATCGCCGCCGAATACATGCCGACGCCTGCGGCCACGAACATGTAGCCCAGCTGCGAGCAGGTCGAATAGGCGATCACGCGTTTGATGTCGTTCTGCACCAGGCCAACGGTGGCCGCAAAGAATGCGGTACAGGCGCCCAGCACAGTGATGAAAGCAGTTGCGTCGGGCGCGAACTCCATCAGCGGCGACATGCGGCAGACCAGGAACACGCCCGCGGTCACCATGGTTGCCGCGTGGATCAGCGCCGACACCGGGGTCGGGCCTTCCATCGCGTCCGGCAGCCAGGTGTGCAGGATCAGCTGCGCCGATTTCCCCATCGCGCCGACAAACAGCAGGAAGGCCAGCAGGTTCGCCGCGTTCCATTCGGTCCACAAAAAGGACACCTGTGTTTCTGCCAGCGTGGGGGCCGACGCAAAGATGTCAGACAGATTGATGCTGTCGGTCAGGAAGAACAGGCCAAAGATCCCCAGCGCAAAGCCGAAATCGCCGACGCGGTTCACGATGAATGCCTTCATCGCCGCCGCATTGGCGGTGGGCTTGCGGTAATAGAAGCCGATCAGCAGGTAAGAGGCGACACCAACACCTTCCCAGCCAAAGAACATCTGCACCAGATTGTCAGAGGTCACCAGCATCAGCATCGCAAAGGTGAAGAACGACAGATAGGCAAAGAAGCGCGGTTTATAGCTCTCGCCCTCTTTCCACTGCGGATCATGGGCCATGTAGCCGAAGGAATAGAGGTGCACGAGCGACGAAACCGTGGTGATCACAATCAGCATGATCGCGGTCAGCCGGTCCAGACGGATCGCCCAGTCGGTGGACAGAGTGCCGCTTTCGATCCAGCGCAGGATCTGGATGGTCTCGGTCTTGCCGTCAAATGACAGGAAGGTGATCCAGCTAAGGAGCGCCGCCAGAAACAGCAGTGCGGTGGCGGTCACAGTGGCGGCCTTCTCGCCGATCATCTTGTGGCCGAAGCCGCAGATAATGGCGCCAACCAGCGGGGCAAAGAGGAGGATGGTTTCCATGTGTCTTTAGCCCTTCATCACGTTGACGTCTTCGACGGCGATGGTGCCGCGGTTGCGGAAGAAACAGACCAGGATCGCCAGGCCGATGGCGGCCTCAGCAGCGGCCACGGTCAGCACGAACAGGGTGAAAACCTGCCCCACCAGATCGCCCAGGAAGCTGGAGAAGGCGACCAGGTTGATGTTCACCGCCAAAAGCATCAGTTCGATGCTCATCAAGAGGATGATCACATTCTTGCGGTTCAGGAAGAGCCCGAAAATGCCGATGACGAACAGCGTCGCCGCGACGGTCAGATAGTGTTCAAGTCCGATCATTGCGATTGCTCCGCCATCTCCATTTTCAACCTGATTGCCTCATCGTATTGAACATAGAGGCGAACCGGATTTCTTTCAGAGCCGAGTTCTGGGAACTCCGCTATACAGCCACAGCTAGTCTGCTCGTTGCTGTATCCACTCCGAGTTATGCTTGAGTTGACCTGAGCAGCTTTGTCAAAGCTTCCTAATCCGGCTGAGACAATCTTGCCTTTGAACGCCGAAAACTCCGCCGAACTTACAGGAACTTTAAACTTGTCCAGAACGAAGCTCCCTCGATCACAGTGCGAAAGAACCGCTACAGCCCGGTCTTTCGCGACTGCGAAATGCTCCAAGACGTAGCGACTTTCACCTCTGGTCATAATCTCCCTTGGCGAAAACAACGCCTGTTCATGCTTCTCACAATCGACTTCTTGAGCGCTAGCCGACGCAGCGAGAAGGAACCCGCTTGAAATCAAAAACCAACGCATCACAGCCCCTGCCCCGGTTTCACGTCCTTCAGCTCCATCGCGGCGGCCGGGTCGCGCATCATCTGGGCAACCACGTCCTGGCGCTTGACGTCGGTGCGGTGGCGCAGGGTCAGCACGATCGCGCCGATCATCGCCACCAGCAGGATCAGGCCCGCCAGCTGGAACAGAAGGAAATATTGATCATAGATGATGAGGCCGAGCGCCTCAGTGTTGTGGCGGTCCGCAGGCACCGGATTGGCCAGCAGCTCAGGCGCCTTGTGGGCGGTTTCCCAAACCCCGAAGGCCATCACGAACTGCATCAGGATCACCAGGCCAATGAGCAGCGCCAGCGGCATGTAGCGCGCCATCTCCGCCTTCAGCTCGGCAAAATCCACGTCCAGCATCATCACCACAAACAGGAACAGCACCGCGACCGCGCCCACGTAGACGATGACCAGCAGCATGGCGACGAACTCCGCCCCCAGCAGCACAAACAGCCCGGCCGAGGAAAGAAAGGCCAGGATCAGCCACAGCACCGAATGCACCGGCTGGCGGCTGATCACGGTGAACAGCCCGCCGGTGATGGCGCTGATGGCGAAGAGGTAGAAGGCAAAAACGCTCATGTCTCATCGTCCCTTTTGTCGTCCATGACCGCCTGCGCCAGATCCAGCGCCCGGTTCATGGCCGGAATGCCGGCAAACACCGACATCTGTCCGATCGTTTCCACGATCTCTTGTTTCTTGGCGCCGGCCGCGAGGGCGTGGCGCACGGTCTGGCGCACGGCACTGTCGGCCTGCGCGCCCTGCATTGTCAGCCCGGCCAGTGTCAGCAGCAGCCGGGTCTTGGCATCCAGCCCGTCCTTGTTGACGGTGTTGCCGAACATCATTTCCATGACCTCTTTGGGCATGGTGGGCCACAGCGCCTCGAACTCCTTGTAAGCCTCCGTTGGCGAGAAGTTCTCCAGCGCAGGATTGAACGCCTTGGCCATCTCCTGCGCCTGGGTCTGCATCTGGGCCATCATGGCCTCAAAAGGGTTCTTGGGATCGCTCATCGGTACGGCGCGTCGATTTCCAGGTTGCGGGCAATCTCGGCTTCCCAGCGCTCGCCGTTCTCGAGCAGCTTGTCCTTGTCGTAGAACAGCTCCTCGCGGGTCTCAGTCGCGAATTCAAAGTTCGGGCCTTCGACAATGGCATCCACAGGGCAGGCTTCCTGGCAGAAGCCGCAATAGATGCATTTGGTCATGTCGATGTCATAGCGCGTGGTGCGGCGGCTGCCGTCCTCGCGCGGTTCCGCGTCAATGGTGATCGCCTGCGCCGGGCAGACCGCCTCGCAGAGTTTACAGGCAATGCAGCGTTCCTCTCCGTTCGGATAGCGGCGCAGCGCGTGCTCACCGCGAAAGCGCGGCGACAGCGGGCCCTTCTCGTGCGGGTAGTTCAGGGTCGCCTTGGGCGCAAAGAAATACTTCAGCCCCAGTTTAAAGCCGACCCAGAAATCCTGCAGCAGGAAATATTTGGCGGCGCGGGTGTAGTCGATGTTCGCCATCAGTTAGCCTCCCACGGTCCAGCGGGCGAAGATGCCCCAGAACCAGTCAAATTTTGCAGCAAAGGACACGAAAACCACCCAGGCCAGCGAGAACGGCAGGAACACTTTCCAGCCCAGGCGCATCAGCTGGTCGTAGCGGTAGCGCGGGGTGATCGCCTTGACCATTGCGAAGAGGAAGAAGAAGAAAGCCATCTTGGCAACCATCCACAGGACGCCATCGGGCAGGCCCGGGATCGGCGACAGCCAGCCGCCGAAGAACAGCAGGGTTGTCAGCGCGCACATCAGGAAGATGGCAATGTATTCGCCGGCCATGAACAAGAGGAACGGGGTGGCTGAATATTCCACCTGATAGCCCGCCACCAGTTCTGATTCCGCCTCGGGCAGGTCGAAGGGCGGGCGGTTGGTTTCCGCCAGCGCCGAGATAAAGAACAGGAAGACCATCGGGAAATGCGGGATCCAGTACCAGTTCAGCAGGCCCAGATCGCCGTCCTGCGCGCGCACGATGTCGCCGAAGTTCATCGAACCGGTGGAGATGATCACACCGATGATGATCAGGCCAATCGAAACCTCATAAGAGATCATCTGTGCCGCAGACCGCAGTGAGCCCAGGAACGGGTATTTTGAGTTCGACGCCCAGCCGCCCATGATCACGCCGTAGACCTCAAGCGAGGAGACCGCAAAGACATAAAGGATGGCGACGTTGATGTCCGACAGAACCCAGCCGTCGTTGAACGGGATCACCGCCCAGGCGATCATCGCCAGCACAAAGGAGGTCATCGGCGCCAGGATGAAGACGGTGCGGTCGGCGCCAGCCGGGATCACCACCTCTTTGACCACATATTTCAGCGCATCAGCCACCGACTGCAGCAGGCCAAAGACGCCCACCACATTCGGGCCCCGGCGCATTTGGACGGCAGCCCAGATCTTGCGGTCCCCGTAAACGAGGAACAGAAGCGAGATCATCACGAAGGCAACAACTGCAAGCACTTGCGCCAGGATCAGAACAGCGATGCCGCCTGGAGTGTTAAAGAAATCAGCCATAGGTCCTCACACCGTGGGTATTCCGTTGACCTCGCAATCCGCGACAACGACTTCGGCGTCGATGGTGCGCAGGCCGCTCGGCAGAGAGGGCGAAATCACGTAAACCGCATCAGCGGTCCGGCTGCCCCCATCCTGTTTTGATGTTGTACGCACATGGCGCGCAAACCCGTATCCCCGGATCAACGCGTATTGTGCAGCGGCACAAGCCGCATATTGGTCGACGTCCCCTTTGGTGCGCGGTCCGCGCATGGAAACGTGAAACTGCACCAGATCGCCCTCCAGCAGGCTGGTTTCCACCCCTTCGTAGATCGGGGTGGGCCGCTCACCTTGGCTGCCGGGCGCCATTGCACAGGCGGCCAGCAGTAAGGAGGATATGAGGGCGAGGCGGATCATTCGGCGGCCATGGCTCCGGTTTCGCGGGTTTTCACGCCTGCCGACAGCTCCGCCATCAGCTGCGACGCGCGAGCAATCGGGTTGGTCAAGTAGAAGTCTTTGATTACAGTCAGGAAATCCGCATCTCCGAGCTTATCCTGCTGCAGCGCCTCGCCGGTCTTCTCGACGACTTCGTCGATCTTGGCCAGATGCGGAACCTCTGCAATCAATGCCTGGCGCAGCTGCGCAAGCGAGTCATACCCCAGCTTGGCGTCCACTTCGGCACTCAGAGCGCGCAGGATGGCCCAGTTTTCCTTGGCCTCGCCCGGCGCAAAGCTTGCCCGCAAGGCCAGCTGCGGGCGGCCTTCGGTGTTCACAAAAAGCCCGTTTTCCTCAGTGTAGGCAGCTGCGGGCAGGATCACATCCGCACGGTGTGCGCCCCGGTCGCCGTGGCTGCCCTGATAGATGACAAAGGCGCCTGCATCGATTTCAACTTCGTCAGCGCCCAGGTTGTAGATCACCTCTGCCCCGTCAATGGCCGCTGCCATACCGCCTTCGGTCACGGCTCCGACATCCATCGCACCAACACGGGAAGCCGCTGTGTGCAGGACCATCAGCTTGGAGCCGGACAGTTCCGCCATTTTCTGCGCGGCTGCCATGACAGCCAGGCCGTCCGCTTCGCGCAAGGCGCCCTGCCCCAGGATGATCACGGTTTTCTTATTGTCGCGGGTCTCGTCCGAAACACCTTTGGCGATCATGTCGGTCAGGGCATCGCGGCCCGTGCCGGCGTGGTAGTAGTCATAGGTCAGATCCGCTGCCGGGCCGATCAGCGCCACCTCGGCACCGTTGGACCAGGCCTTGCGGATACGGGCGTTCAGCACCGGTGCCTCGTCACGCGGGTTGGTGCCGATCAGCAGGATCATCTCGGCGTCGTCGAGGTCGTCGATGCTTGCCGTGCCGGCATAGCCTGCGCGGTTGCCGATCGGCAGGCGGGCGTTGTCCGTGCGGCATTCCACCTTGCCACCCAGTCCCTCAACCAGCTGTTTCAAGGCAAATGCGGCCTCAACTGGCGCCAGATCACCAATCAGACCCGCAACTTTCCTGCCCTTCATGGCCGTTGCAGCGGCAGACAGCGCTTCAGGCCAGGTGGCAGGCTTCAGCTTGCCATCAACCCGTACATAGGGGCGGTCAAGGCGCTGGCGGCGCAACCCGTCCCAGACAAAGCGGGTCTTGTCGCTGATCCATTCCTCGTTCACGCCGTCATGGTTGCGCGGCAGGATACGCATCACTTCGCGCCCCTTGGTGTCAACCCGGATGTTCGACCCCAATGCGTCCATCACGTCGATGGTTTCGGTCTTGGTCAGCTCCCACGGGCGGGCAGTAAAGGCGTAAGGCTTGGAGGTCAGCGCACCCACCGGGCAGAGGTCAATGATATTGCCCTGAAGGTTCGATTGCAGCGTCTGGTTCAGATAGGAGGTGATCTCCGCATCTTCACCGCGACCGGTCTGCCCCATCTGGGTGATGCCCGCTACTTCGGAGGTGAAACGCACGCAGCGGGTGCAGGAAATGCAGCGGGTCATGGTAGTAGAGACCAGCGGGCCGAGGTCCAGATCATCCACTGCGCGCTTGGCTTCCTTGAAGCGGCTGTCGGAGATGCCATAGGCCATCGCCTGATCCTGCAGATCGCACTCGCCGCCCTGGTCGCAGATCGGACAGTCCAGCGGGTGGTTGATCAGCATGAATTCCATCACACCTTCGCGGGCTTTTTTCACCATCGGCGAGTTGGTTTTCACCTGCGGTGCCTGGCCTTCGGGGCCGGGGCGCAAGTCACGAACCTGCATGGCGCAAGAGGCCGCTGGTTTCGGCGGGCCGCCAACAACCTCTACCAGGCACATCCGGCAATTGCCGGCAATCGACAGCCGCTCGTGGTAGCAGAAGCGCGGAATCTCGACACCGGCCTCCTCACAGGCCTGGATCAGGGTCATTGCCCCGTCCACCTCAATCTCGGTTCCGTCAATGTTGATCTTGCGGAGGTCAGACATGGTCTATTTCGCCCTCAGTAACACGCCGATCGCGCTGTTCTTTTCAATTTCCGCGCGGCCATAGGCGCAGAAGGTTTCCGGTTGGCCGTAGTCAACACCGCTTTGCGCCAGAAGTGTCTCTCCCTTGGCACGCATCCGGGCCTTTTCGGCATCAGACTCGATGTAGGCGCGGATGTCCGCATCCGAGTAGCCAAGCGAATTTGCTCGCGCCTTGAGACGGCGCAATTCGCCAAGCCCTTTCAGGTAGCGCGGGGAAATGTCGTCACAGTGATCTGCAACTTCCTTGGCGATGGCGACGGCAAACAGCGGGTCTTCGATTTCCTTCACGTCGCGCAGCGACTGTTTTGCCAGTGCGGCGGCCGGCACGGCAACAAAAATGGACAGACCAACGGCAATCAGGGCATGCATGGCATGGGACTCCTTCAGTTTAGAAGCCCCCATGCGCAGGCACGCGGCGCTGCTATGCAATAGCAGCCGGGCCTTCAGACCCTGATATGCCGGACATCCGCTCACGGCGTGCAAGTCCCCTGAAACACAGCCCGACCATCGGTGATAGTCAGCGGTGTCTCTGCGTCGCGCGGGTCATTGGCCCATTCGATGTCGGAAGACCCATAGGTGGTCACACAGTATTTTGTGCCGCCATGGGCCGCTGCTTCGCGTGCCCCTTGGGCCGACCGCTCAGCCCCCTTGATGTCAATCTGAAACAGCGCCGGATCAGTCTTCTTGTCGATGGGCTTGGCCTTCGCTTTGAAAGGCACGCCGTCATAGAGTTCGCGGTTTTTGTTGGTGACGGAACTGCCGCAGGCCGAAACCAGCGCAAAAGCCGCCAGGCAAGCCGCAGGCACGGCCATCCGATATGTCTTAATGATGCTCAAAATACTGCCGCCGATGCTAGAATCGCCAAACCAACCATGCAGGCCCAGCCGGCCACATAGAAAACTGTGCGCGGCCCGCTATGCGATTTGCCAATGCCCTTGATATGGATGAAAACCATGATGATCCGCGCGGCCAGCGCCAGTGAGGCCAGCAGATTCACCCAGAACGGCGCCGCCCCTGCCAAAACCGCAACAAGTGTCACTGTCAGAAAAGCAGGCAGTGTCTCGCAAGCATTCAGATAGGCGCGGTTCAGGCGGTAAGCCTGATCCGCATAATCGTCCTGCGGCGTGGCGCCCGGAACATGTCCTGCCTTCTGTTTCGCAAACGCCGAGAGCGGCGACAGCGCCAAGGTGATCAGCGTAAAGATCGCCAGCGCAGCCAACGCATGGGAATATTCTGCAAAACTTTCCATCATTCACTCCGCCGCCATCGCACCCATACGGCCCGTCTTCTGAGCCTTGATACGGTCTTCAATCTCTTCACGGAAGTTTTTGATCAGGCCCTGGATCGGCCAGGCAGCTGCATCGCCAAGGGCGCAGATGGTGTGACCTTCGACCTGTTTGGTCACGTCCCACAGCATGTCGATCTCTTCCAGCTCGGCCTCGCCCTTCACCAGACGATCCATCACGCGCATCATCCAGCCGGTGCCTTCGCGGCAGGGGGTGCACTGGCCGCAAGACTCGTGCTTGTAGAATTTAGACAGGCGCCAGATCGCCTTGATGATGTCGGTCTGCTTGTCCATCACGATGACAGCAGCGGTACCAAGGCCAGAGCCCAGTTCACCGCGCAGATAATCGAAATCCATGATCGCGTCGCGCATGTTCTCGCCCCGCACACATGGAACGGAGGAGCCGCCGGGGATCACCGCCAGCAGGTTGTCCCAGCCGCCGCGGATGCCGCCACAATGTTTCTCGATCAGCTCCTCAAAGCCAATCGACATGGCTTCTTCGACAACACAGGGGTTGTTCACGTGGCCAGAAATCGCAAACAGCTTGGTGCCTGCGTTGTTCTGCCGTCCGAAAGAGGCGAACCAGTCGGCGCCGCGGCGCAGGATGGTCGGAACAACCGCGATACTCTCCACGTTGTTCACCGTGGTCGGGCAACCATAAAGGCCCGCGCCCGCCGGGAACGGTGGTTTCATCCGGGGCATGCCCTTTTTGCCTTCAAGGCTTTCAATCAGAGCGGTTTCCTCGCCGCAGATATAGGCCCCTGCCCCGTGGTGCAGGAAAACGTCGAAGTCCCAGCCAGAGCCAGCCGCGTTTTTGCCCAGCAGGCCTTTGTCATAGCATTCGTCGATAGCGGCCTGCAGCGCTTCGCGCTCGCGGATGTATTCGCCGCGCAGATAGATGTAGCAGGTATGCGCATTCATCGCGAAAGAGGCGATCAGCGCGCCCTCGATCAGCGTATGCGGATCATGGCGCATGATTTCCCGATCCTTGCAGGTACCGGGTTCGGATTCATCCGCGTTGATCACCAGGTAGGCCGGGCGGCCGTCGCTTTCCTTGGGCATAAAGGACCATTTCAGGCCGGTCGGGAAACCCGCGCCACCCCGGCCACGCAACCCGCTGTCCTTCATTGTCTGAATGACCCAGTCGCGCCCCTTTTGGATCAGCCCTGCGGTGCCGTCCCAATGGCCGCGCGCCTTGGCGCCCGCCAAGTTACGTTCGTGCATGCCGTAGAGGTTGGTAAAGATCCGGTCCTGATCCTTCAGCATGTGTGCCTACCTTTGGCTGTTTTGGCGCATGCGCCAGAGTTGAAATATGTTGACCAGGGCATAGATCATGCCTGCCAGCGCGGCAAAGTCGAACAGCAGCGCATAGCGCCCTGGCAGCCCTAGCATGGGGCCGATGAACAGCGAGACAACGATCCACAGCGAAATGGTCCCGGCAATCACCAATGCGATGTGCCGCCCCTTTGCTGCGATGGCTTGGTCCTGTTCCTTGCTCATCTGTTCCCTATCACCCTGCTGCGGCCCCGATGGGCCGCTGCCAATTATTCTGCGTCGTCTTCGTAGATGCCGTCTTCTTTGGCACGTTTGGCGAATTCGGTTTCATCGCCGACCTGCAGGCGCTTGGCCTGCTCTATCCAGCCGTCGCGTTCGATCCGGCCCTTGAACTTGAGCCGTGCGTCAACCCAGGCCACTTCGGCCTCGGTCCAGTCGGCGATCTGATCAAAGTGGAAGAAACCCAGCTCGTTCAGGGTCTGCTCCAGCTTGGGTCCAACGCCCTTCAGCAGTTTCAGGTCATCCGGCAGGCCGCCGCGGGCCTCCTTCAGCACTTCGGGCTCGTTTTCTTCAGCCGCAGGCGCTTCGGCCTCTTTTGCCGTCGGCTTGGCGGCCTTGGCTTCTGCTGCCTGTTTCACCGCAGGCTTCGGCGCTTCGGGCGCTTTTGGCGGTGCATCTGCGGCGGCGCGGCCAGCCACAACGCCGTCCTTGCCAACCCAGGGGGTCAGCAGCGGGACTTCGTCACCCTGAATGCGTTTGACGCCATCTTTGATATCCGTCGCCAGCTGCACAGAAGCATTGTACTGGGTCTTGCCGCTGTCGAACTCGGTCAACGAGGTGAGGCCGGACTTCGGCTCTGCCGCGTAACGGCCGTTCTGCGGGCCTGGGATCACGTCCTTGCCCGCAGCCAGATCGTCCAGCAGCTTGGTGAAGCTCTCGACAGTCAGATCCTCGTAATAATCCTTGCCGATCTGTGCCATCGGGGCGTTGGTACAGGCGCCCAGACACTCGACCTCTTCCCAGGTGAACTTGCCGTCTGCAGACAGGGTGTGCGGCTTCTCGGCGATCTTTTCCTGGCAGACCGCCACCAGATCCTCGGCGCCGCAGATCATGCAGGAGGTCGTGCCGCAGATCTGGATATTGGCAACAGACCCGGTCGGCTGCATCTGGAACATGAAGTAGAAGGAGCAAACCTCCAGCACCCGGATATAGGCCATGCCGAGCATATCGGCGATGTGCTCAATCGCGGGTTTGGTGACCCAGCCTTCCTGCTCCTGCGCGCGCCAGAGCAGCGGAATGACCGCGGAGGCCTGGCGGCCCTCAGGATACTTGGTGATCTGCGCCTCAGCCCAGGCCTGGTTGGCCGGGGTGAAGGCAAAGCTGTCGGGTTGTTCGTGGTGCAGTCTGCGAAGCATCAGTCTTTCACACCTTCATAGGTTTTAGTTACCGTTCTCGACGAAGAGAGATGGCATTCAACATTGCCAATGGCACCGCCTTTTCCGCGGGCGGAAAGCACCAAACTGTAGTCTAAGTCGTTCAAAACACGAGCCACTTCCATCTCAGCTCGATCCAGCAAGCCGCGGCAATGAAACTCTTGGAATTCCGGTGACGTAGCCGCTTCCACAACATACTGGGCTACGCCCTCAGCATCACCTTGACCTTCCACTTCCTGAGAGGAAGCAGTTGAAGCAAGCATTGACAGAAGAAGCGCGCCAACCAGCCTCACCGGTCAATCTCCCCGAACACAACGTCCATGGTGCCGATGATGGCGGCGACGTCGGCCAGCTGGTGGCCCTTAGCAACGTGGTCCATTGCCTGCAGGTGCAAAAAGCCCGGCGCGCGGATCTTGGAGCGGTAGGGTTTGTTGGACCCATCCGCCACCAGATAGACGCCAAACTCGCCCTTGGGGGCTTCGACGGCAGCGTAGACCTCGCCGGCCGGGACGTGGAACCCTTCGGTGTAGAGCTTGAAATGGTGGATCAGGCTTTCCATCGAGGTTTTCATGTCGCCGCGCTTGGGCGGGGACAGTTTCCCGCGCGCCATCACGTCGCCGGTGGCTTCACGCAGTTTGCCAATCGCCTGACGGATGATCGAAGTCGACTGGCGCATCTCTTCCATGCGGCAGAGGTAGCGGTCGTAGCAGTCGCCGTTTTTGCCGACGGGCACTTGAAACTCGAACTCGTCATAGCATTCATAAGGCTGCGCGCGGCGCAGATCCCATGCCAGGCCGGAGCCGCGCACCATGACGCCAGAGAAGCCGTATTGCTGGATCTCTTCCTCGGTCACCACACCAATGTCGCAGTTGCGCTGCTTGAAGATGCGGTTTTCGGTCAAGAGACCGTCGATATCATCCAGAACCTTGGGGAATTCCATCGCCCAAAGATCGATATCGTCCAGCAGATCGTCCGGCAGATCCTGATGCACGCCGCCGGGGCGGAAATAGGCTGCATGCAGACGCGCGCCACAGGCTCGCTCGTAGAAGACCATCAGCTTTTCACGCTCTTCAAAGCCCCACAGCGGCGGGGTCAGCGCGCCGACGTCCATCGCCTGCGTGGTAACGTTCAAGAGGTGGTTCAGTACCCGGCCGATTTCCGAGTAAAGCACCCGGATCAGCTGGCCACGGCGCGGCACCTCGGTGCCGGTCAGTTTTTCGATGGCCAGGCACCAGGCATGTTCCTGGTTCATCGGCGCTACGTAATCCAGGCGGTCGAAATACGGCAGGTTCTGCAGGTAGGTGCGGCTTTCCATCAGTTTTTCGGTGCCGCGGTGCAGAAGGCCGATATGTGGATCGCAACGCTCAACCACTTCGCCGTCCAATTCCAGCACCAGACGCAGAACCCCGTGCGCCGCAGGATGCTGCGGGCCGAAGTTGATGTTGAAATTGCGGATCTTCTGCTCGCCGCTCAGCGCATCCACGCTGCCGTCGTCAAATTTGGAGCCGTCCATCATTTGCGACCTCCACTGCGAGTGTTCGTGTCAATTCCTTTATTTAGGAAAGGCACAGGTTTTTTTAGAAGCGGCACAGCCGCGCCCAGCATGGCCGCGCAGCCAACCAGCAAGGTTCCCACTTCGGCCAGAGGTTCAAACCACATCAGTTTGCGCCCTCCTTCTTCTCGTCGCCCGGCAGGATATATTCGGCCCCTTCCCATGGCGACATGAAATCGAACTGACGGTATTCCTGCACCAGCTTCACCGGCTCATAGACCACACGCTTTTGCGCCTCGTCATAGCGGACCTCGGTGTAGCCGGTGGTCGGGAAATCCTTGCGCAAGGGATAGCCGCGAAAGCCATAGTCGGTCAGCAGACGGCGCAGGTCCGGATGGCCCGAAAACAGAATACCGAACATGTCGTAAACCTCACGCTCGAACCAATTGGCCGAGGGATGCACAGATACGATCGACGGCACCATCTCATCCTCGCGGATGGCGGCGCGCAGACGGATGCGCTGATTTCTGTACATCGACAGAAAGTGGTAGACGACGTCGAACCGCTTGCCACGCTCGGGATAGTCCACCGCAGTGATGTCCACCAGAGTGGAGAACTTGCAGTTGGGGTCCGACTTCAGGAACTCCGCCAGGCCGGCGATGTTCGAGGGTGTGACGTCGATGTTCAGCTCATCAAAAGCCACATCCCAGGCCACCACGCAATCGGGGC
This sequence comes from Leisingera sp. S232, assembly GCF_049800895.1. Classification (NCBI taxonomy): domain Bacteria; kingdom Pseudomonadati; phylum Pseudomonadota; class Alphaproteobacteria; order Rhodobacterales; family Roseobacteraceae; genus Leisingera; species Leisingera sp. S232. The sequence continues at coordinate 171,771 of NZ_JBNAFX010000001.1, forward strand.
GTTTGGCTTCGATCTGGGCGCCGAGTTCTTGCAATGCTTCTGTCATCTGCTCTCTCCCGCCTTATCGAACAAGGGTGCCGGTGCGGCGGATCTTGCGCTGCAGTTGCATCAGGCCGTACAGCAACGCCTCTGCCGTCGGCGGGCAGCCGGGCACATAGACATCAACCGGCACAACCCGGTCGCAGCCGCGCACCACAGAATAGCTGTAATGATAATACCCGCCGCCGTTGGCGCAGGAACCCATCGAGATCACATAGCGCGGCTCGGGCATCTGGTCGTAGACCTTGCGCAGAGCCGGCGCCATCTTGTTGGTCAGCGTGCCCGCCACAATCATCACGTCCGACTGGCGCGGCGAGGCACGCGGCGCAATGCCGAAACGTTCCGCGTCATAGCGCGGCATCGACGTATGCATCATCTCAACCGCGCAGCAGGCCAGACCAAAGGTCATCCAGTGCAAGGAGCCAGTACGTGCCCAGTTGATGATATCCTCAGCCGAGGTGAGCAGGAACCCTTTGTCCTGAAGCTCGGCGTTGATGGCCCGGGTGACAACTTCCTTGTCCACGCCCGCCGCATTGGGTCCGGTCATCACTGCCATTCCAGGGCCCCTTTCTTCCATTCATAGGCGAATCCGATGGTCAGCACGCCCAGAAACACCATCATCGACCAGAAGCCGAGGTCGCTGATGTCCTTGAAACCGACGGCCCAGGGAAACAGGAAAGCGATTTCCAGGTCGAAAATGATGAAGAGAATCGACACCAGATAGAAACGGACATCAAATTTCATGCGGGCATCGTCAAAAGCATTGAACCCGCATTCATAGGCGCTGACCTTTTCCGGGTCCGGGTTTCGGACCGCCAGCACGACGGCTGCCAGGATCAGGACTGCCCCCAAACCTGTCGCAACGGCCAGGAAGACCAGGATCGGCAGGTATTCCCTCAACATCTCTTCCAAGAGCAGCTCCTTTCCCCGGGCGGAATTCCGCGCGGCGTCAATTGGCGTGTTGATTTGATCCGTGCATACCCCTCCGCCCCCACAGCGTCAACTAAAGCAAGGTTAATCAACAAGGGTTTGTGACAGGAAACAGCACAGCCGCAACATGCATGTAATTTCTTAGTGAATTCATAAGAAAAGCGGCAACACGTAAAGGTGCTGCCGCTCGTTAAACACAAGTCAAATATGCAGCTTTTCAGCCGTGCCAGCTGGGTTTGCGTTTTTCAAAGAATGCGGCGATCCCTTCCACCGCCTCCGGCCCTTCCCAGCGCTCCACAAGCGCCTTGATTGTATGGTCAATCACGCGGTCATCCAGCTGCGGACCCAGATCGCGGGCCAGCTTCTTGGCAGCAGCAACCGCACCCGGGGCGCAGCTCAGATAGGGGGCAACCTCTGCCTCAACCGCCTCAGCCAGCTGATCCGAGGCTACGGCCCTGGCCAGCAGCCCCAGTTCCAGGGCCTCTGCCGCACCGAACAGACGGGCCGACATGAATACACGGCGCGCCCTGGCCTCCCCCATGCGGGCAATGACATATGGCCCGATGGTGGCGGGAATCAGTCCCAGCCTGGTTTCGGTCAGGCCCATCTTCAAATGATCCGCACCTATGGCCACGTCGCAGACCGACGCCAAGCCAACTCCACCACCAAAGGCATTGCCCTGCACCGCTCCGATCAAGGGCTTGGGTAGCGTATTGAGCGCCATCAGCATATCCGCCAGCACCCGCGCCTCGCGCGCCCGGGTTTCGGGATCTGCATCCATTTGCGCCCGCATCCAGGCAAGATCGCCACCCGCGCAGAAACTCTTGCCTGCACCGGTCAGCACCACCACGCGGATGCTGTCATCCTGCGCCAGCTGCTGGGCCGCCTGCGTCAGCTCCAGCAGCATCTGGCGGGACATGGCGTTGTGCTTTTCTGCCCTACTCAGGGTCAGGGTGCAGACGCCGCGGCCATCGGTGCCCAAAGTGATCGTCTCGAACATCTTCTAACTCTCCTGATCATGGACTCGGATCGCGGCACAAAGCTGAAAAACCGCCTGTTCAGCACTTGTAACGGCTGTGTCGATCCGGATTTCAGCCTCTGTCATCGGTGTGTAGTCTCTCTGCAGGATCGCTTCCCATTCCGAACTTTCGCATCCAGGTGCGCTTACTGAACGCTGCTTAACGCGCCGCTGGTGCTCCTCCATATCCGAGCAAACAAACTCGACGTTCAAATGCCGCGCACCAGTATCAGAGGAGACTTGCTCCCAAGCCTTACGCGTTAAGACGATTGGGTTCACGCAATCCGCGATCACATTATAGCCTTGCCGCAAAACGCCGCGCGCAACCGCCTGAGCGGCCGCATAACCACCGTCAGCCAAGTCATCGGTACGCATATGCGACGCACGCATAGCTGTCTCTATCTCATCAATCCAAAGCCACAACGCACCGCTTTCTTGGGCCAACCGCCTTGCAATGGTGGATTTACCCACACCTGGCAAACCTGAGAAACACATCAGCACCGGCATTTAGTCCGTCCGCATCGACCGGGCCAGTGCTGCGGCTTCCTCCAGCACTTCTGCATCCAGCCCTGTGTCATAGCCCAGGTCGGTCAGGCGCCTGTGCACTGCTTCCGTTGCCACATTGCCTGCAGCACCCGGCGCATAGGGGCAACCGCCCAAGCCGCCAACGGCCGCATCGAATACCCGCACGCCCTGCGCCAGCGACGCTTCGATATTGTCCAGCGCCCGACCCGCCGTGTCATGATAATGGCCTGCCAACCTTCCCGCAGGCACGCGCGCGCTCACTGCCCTGAGCATCGCTGTGATCGCCTCCGGGGTGCCCTGACCAATGGTATCACCCAGCGAGATCTCGTAACATCCGAGCGAGAACAGCCGTTCAGCCACCTCCGCCACCTGCTGGGGCCGCGTGACCCCGTCATAGGGGCAGTCAACGACGCAGGAGACATAGCCCCGGACTGGCAGCCCGATTTTCCTGGCTTCGTCAAGAATGGGCAAAAAGCGGGCTATGCTTTCTTCGATGGTGGCATTGATGTTGGCTTTGGAAAACCCTTCGGACGCAGAGGCAAAGACCGCGATCTCATCCGCCTTGGCAGCCACCGCCTCTTCATAGCCGCGCAAATTGGGGGTCAGGGCCGCATAGCGCACCCCGGAAGCACGAGAGATACCCGCCAGCACCTCTGCGCTGCCCGCCATCTGCGGCACCCATTTTGGCGACACGAAACTGGCAACCTCGATGCGCTTGAACCCTGCGCGGCTCAGGCAATTGGCCAGCGCCACCTTTTCCGCCACCGGAATCTCGCGTTTCTCATTCTGCAGCCCGTCGCGCGGGCCCACTTCGAAAATCTCGGCACGCTCACCCATGGCGGCACCTCCTGCTTCTTTCTGGTCCCAAATACCCAAATTCGGACAGCTGCCGCGGGCGCGCGGTCAGCCGTCACCCACTTCCAGCCGCACCAGCGCCGCACCGGCCTCAACCTGATCGCCGTCAGCCGCCAGGACCTCAGCCACCACGCCATCGCGGGCCGCCAGCAGCGCGTGTTCCATCTTCATTGCTTCCAGAATGGCAAGCCGGTCGCCTTCCTGCACAGCCTGGCCCGCCACGGCGAAAACCGCCTTCACCAGCCCCGGCATCGGCGCCTCGATGACATTGCCGTCGCCGCCCGCCACCGCGTCGCGGTCCAGCGGGTCAACTGCGGTGAACTCCAGACCATAGGCATCATGCACAGTGATCAGCGATCCTGACTGCGACACCGCAGGCATCCGGCGCCCACCAATGCGCCATTGGCCTTGGCTTCGCTCGGCCACAACAGTTTCACCACCAACGCTCCACAGCTGTCGGTCCGCCCCATCCACCTGCACTTCGGCAGTGAATTCTTCACCCGCATGGGACAATGTGACAGCCCGACGCAAGGACGCCCAGAGAGTGAAGCCGACCTCAGGCGCAGGCTCCAGCAGGTTGAGCGCCACCATGCCTGCTGCCGCCCTGTGGCGTAATTCAACCGCCGGTGCCGTGGTCAGCGCGTCCAGATCGCGCGCAATCAGGCCGGTATCCACGTCGCCGTCTGCAAACCCGCTGTGCGCCGCCAACGCGCCAAGGAAAGCCAGGTTGGTGACAGTACCGCCGACTTGCGTGTCCGCCAATGCACGCGCCAGCCGCGACAGCGCCACCTTGCGAGTAGAACCATGCACGATCACCTTGGCAATCATCGGGTCATACCAGGGGCTGATGGTGTCCCCTGCCCGTACACCGCTGTCGGCGCGGGCCACGGCCGGAAAGGACAGATGGGTCAGCCGACCCGTTGCGGGCAAAAAGCCCTTTGGCACGTCTTCTGCATAAAGGCGCGCCTCAAACGCATGACCGGTGATAGTAAGATCTTCCTGCCTGGCAGGCAGCCGCTCCCCCGAGGCAACGCGCAGCTGCCATTCTACCAGATCAACGCCGGTGATCAGCTCCGTTACCGGGTGCTCGACCTGCAGGCGGGTGTTCATTTCCATGAACCAGAACCCATCGGGACGCAGCCCGCCAGAGCCGTCGACGATGAATTCCACCGTACCTGCGCCCTTGTAACCGATAGCCTCAGCCGCGCGCACACCGGCCTGACCCATAGCCTCGCGTACTTCTGCCGTCATGCCCGGCGCCGGCGCTTCCTCGATCACCTTCTGATGGCGGCGCTGCAAGGAACAGTCGCGTTCAAATAGATGCACCGCGGTTTCACCGTCGCCAAACACCTGAACTTCGATGTGACGCGGCTGCTGGATATATTTCTCGATCAGCACATCCGGATTGCCAAAGGCAGTGGTCGCCTCACCCTGGGCGCTTTTCAGGGCATCCGCGAACTCGCTGGACGCTGCAACAAGCCGCATCCCCTTGCCGCCACCGCCGGCCACCGCCTTGATCAGCACGGGGTAACCGATCTTCTCTGCTTCGCCTGCCAGAAAATCCGGATCCTGGCTGGCCCCGTGATAGCCCGGCACCACCGGCACCCCAGCCTCTTCCATCAATGTCTTGGCGGCATCTTTCAGCCCCATCTTGCGGATCGCATCCGCCGAAGGGCCGACAAAAGTGAGCCCCGCAGCCTCCACCGCATCCACGAACTCAGGGTTCTCGGACAGAAAGCCATAGCCCGGGTGGATGGCCTGCGCGCCGGTGGCCTGCGCGGCCCCGATGATACGGTCGCCCAGCAGATACGACTGTGCCGGGGCCGCGCCGCCGATATGCACCGCCTCATCCGCCAGCGCCACATGTTGCGAAGCCGCATCCGCATCTGAGTATACCGCCACCGTCCGCACCCCCATGGCACGGGCCGTTTCCATCACGCGGCAGGCGATCTCCCCGCGGTTGGCAATCAGGATCTTGTCAAACATCAGAAGTCCTCACATCCGGAACACGCCAAAGCGCGTCTCTTCAATCGGGGCATTCAGGGCAGCACTCAGCGACAGCGCCAGCACGTCGCGGCTCTTGCGCGGGTCGATAATGCCATCATCCCAAAGACGCGCCGAGGCATAAAGCGGGTGGCTCTGCTCCTCGAACATCTCGATGGTGGGGCGTTTGAATTCGGCCTCTTCCTCAATGCTCCAGCTGCCGCCCTGGCGTTCGATGGCGTCGCGCTTCACTGTCGCCAGAACACCCGCCGCCTGCTCGCCCCCCATCACCGAGATGCGCGAATTCGGCCAGCTCCACAGAAAGCGCGGGCTATAAGCCCGACCCGACATGCCGTAATTGCCAGCGCCAAAGGAGCCGCCGACCAGCATGGTGATCTTGGGCACATTGGTGGTGGCCACCGCCGTCACCATCTTGGCGCCGTGGCGGGCAATGCCCTCGTTTTCGTAACGACGCCCCACCATGAATCCGGTAATGTTCTGCAAGAACACCAGCGGGATCTTGCGCTGGCTGCACAGTTCCACGAAATGCGCACCTTTCTGGGCGGCTTCCGAGAACAACACGCCGTTGTTGGCAATGATGCCGATCGGGCAGCCTTTGAGATGGGCAAAGCCAGTGACCAGCGTTTCCCCAAAACGCGGCTTGAACTCGTCAAAGCGGGAGCCGTCGACCAGCCGCGCAATCACCTCGCGGATGTCATAGGGCGTGCGCAAATCGCCGGGCACCACGCCGAGGATATCCTCAGGGTCATAGGCCGGTTCCTCGGGGTTGGCCCAGTTCACCGTCAGCGGCTTGGTGATGTTCAGCGACTGCACCGCACGCCGCGCCAGCGCCAGCGCATGGGCGTCATCCTCGGCCAGATAATCCGCCACGCCGGAAAGGCGCGTGTGGACATCGCCACCGCCCAGGTCCTCGGCGCTGACCACCTCACCCGTGGCGGCCTTCACCAGCGGCGGACCGGCCAGAAAGATCGTTCCCTGCTCCTTCACGATGATCGTGACATCCGACATCGCCGGCACATAGGCGCCGCCCGCAGTGCAGGAGCCCATGACAACAGCAATCTGCGGAATGCCCTTGGCCGACATTCGCGCCTGATTGTAGAAGATACGGCCAAAGTGATCGCGGTCCGGAAAGACCTCATCCTGGTTCGGCAGGTTGGCGCCGCCCGAGTCCACCAGATAGATGCAGGGAAGACGGTTTTCCTCGGCAATCTCCTGCGCCCGCAAGTGTTTCTTCACCGTCATCGGATAATAAGTGCCGCCTTTCACGGTGGCATCGTTGCAGACCACCATGACCTCCTGCCCCTGCACCCGGCCGATGCCCGCGATCACGCCCGCAGACGGCGCAGCGCCATCATACATGGCATGCGCGGCAGTTGCGCCGATCTCCAAAAACGGAGAGCCGGGGTCCAAGAGGTTCGCCACCCGGCGGCGCGGCAGCATCTTGCCGCGGGACTCGTGCCGGGCGCGGGACTTTTCGCCGCCGCCCATGCGTGCAGCCTCCGCCACCTCGCTGATCTGCGCCAGCGCGTCCAAATGTGAGGCGCGGTTCTGCTTGAAGCCGTCCGAGGAGGGCATCGCCTTGGATGTGAGTTTCATGTCCACTCTCCCGTTATAGGGTTGAGATCTTTATTTCCTGTTGGGGCAGCGTACGCCGGGCCTGCAACACCATGGGTCATTCCATTTCCCCAGCGGCCCGCGCCTTCAGCGCCTTGCGGATCACCTTGCCGGTTACAGTCATCGGCAGCGCCTCAACGAACGCCACTTCACGCGGATAGGAATAATGCGCGAGGCGCTCTTTGACATAGTCCTGCAAGTCCTGTTCCGAGGCCTCTGAACCGGTTTTCAGCACCACATAGGCCTTGACGATTTCTGTGCGCAGGGGATCGGGTTTGCCAACCACGCCCACCGTCGCCACGGACGGATGGGTCAGCAGGCAATCTTCAATTTCCGCCGGGCCAATGCGGTAGCCGCCCGAGGTGATCACATCATCCTCGCGGCCCACAAAGCGCAGGTAATCGCCCTCCCAGATGCCGCGGTCGCCGGTCACCAGCCACGGCCCTCGGAACTTGGCCGCCGTCGCCTCGGGCCGGTTCCAGTATTCCAGCAACATCGAAGCCGAGCCGCGGCGAATGGCGACGTCGCCCTCTGCATCCGTCGGGTTGCCTGCCTCGTCGATCACCGCCAGGTCATGCCCCGGCACCGCCTTGCCGATGCAGCCCGGACGCGGCTCAAAATCCGCAGCACAGGACGAGGCCACCATGTTGCACTCGGTCTGGCCGTAGAATTCGTTGATGGTCACGCCCAGCTGCCGCCGGCCCCAGGCGAGCATCTCGGCGCCCAGGGGCTCTCCGCCGCTGGCAACGGAACGCAGACCGCGGAGCCCCTGCCCGGCTGCCTTCAGCATCCTGAGCGCGGTTGGCGGGAAGAAAATATTGCGCACACCGGCCTGTTCAATCAGATCGGCACAGGCCTCGGGCGTGAATTTGTCCAGCCGCGCGGCCACCACCGGCACGCCCAGCGCCAGCCCTGGCATCAGCACATCAAACAGCCCGCCAATCCAGGCCCAATCCGCCGGAGTCCACAGGACATCTCCGGGCTGGCCCATATGGTCGTGGCTGATGGCCACGCCCGGCAGGTGGCCGGTCAGCACCCCATGCCCATGCAGCGCACCCTTGGGACTGCCGGTGGTCCCGGATGTATAGATCAGCACTGCGGGTGTTTCCGGTGCCGTATTGGCAAAAGGCATCGGATCGCCTTCGATGCCGGCCGCATCTACCATCACCGCCTCTGCCAGATCACCCAGCAGCCCGGCCCCTTCAGCGTCGGTCAGAACAAAGCGCACTCCGGCGTCACCAGCGCGCGACGCCAGGGCGTCATGTTTGAACAGTTTGAACAGCGGGACGGATATGCCGCCGGCCTTCCAGACCGCCAGATGCGCCGCTGCACACCACGGCGACTGGCTGAGCAGCACACCCACGCGATCGCCCGGCTGGATGCGGGTCAGCAGATAGCGCAGCAGCCCGTCTGTCATCGCGGTCAAGTCACCATAGGATATATCCCTGCGCTCAGGACCGGTCATATCGATCAGTGCCAGCGCCTCGTCCGGCTGCGACAGGCATTGCGCGGCCATATTCAGCCGTTCCGGCAGGTTCCAGCTGCCATCTGCGCGAAGCCCCGGGATGTTGCAGATTTCATGCATGAATAGACATTCCTGAAAGGCAAATTTGAAAGGCGTTTTCCAACGCAATTTCAATAGGTAATGGATTTTTGCCCTGTCTCAAGCCAGGGTTTTCGCGCCTTTTTGGGCGCATCTCGTGCCGACGAACACATGTATGGGGAGGCTGCCCATGAAGCGCATGCTGTCTGCGCTTGCGCTGAAACAAGGCGACAGACCTGTCGGCGTTGGCACAGGCAAGGTGAACCCGAATTCCGGCAAGGACGCGCTGCAGATCAACATCCGTTGGATGAATATCGACGATGACGCAACCCTGAACGGCGCTGCCATCAGCACCGCCGGGATCGATCCGCTGGTCGTGAAGTCTGCCTTTGTGCACCGCTTCTGATCCCTGACAATCCGGAAATGGCCCGCCGGCTGGCCCTGTGCCGCCGACCTGCTTTGCCCCCCCGCGAACCACATCGGATGCGCGGGGCTTCTGTGTTACATGCGGCCCATCAGCTCTCGGCCGATCAACATCCGGCGGATTTCGCTGGTGCCCGCACCAATTTCCATCAGCTTGGCATCGCGGAAAATCCGGCCCACCGGGTTGTCGGACAGGTAACCCGCGCCGCCAAAGGCCTGCACCGCCTGATGCGCCTGTGTCATGGCGACCTCAGAAGCATAGAGGCAGCAGGCGGCGGCATCCTGGCGTGTTACGGTGCCTTTGTCGCAGGACTTGGCAACTTCATAGACATAGGCGCGGGCAGTGTTCATTGCCGTGTACATATCCGCGATCTTGGCCTGCATCAGCTGGAAGGTCCCGATGGGCTGGCCGAACTGCTTACGCTCTTTCATATAGGGCATCATTTCATCCATGCAGGCGGCCATGATGCCGGTGCCGATGCCTGCCAGCACCACGCGTTCATAGTCCAGACCGGACATCAGAACGCGCACGCCCTTGCCTTCTTCGCCCAGAATGTTCTCGAACGGCACCTCCACGTCTTCAAACACCAGTTCAGCGGTGTTGGAGCCCCGCATGCCCAGCTTGTCGAAATGCTTGGAGGTAGAGAATCCCTTGAATTCCTTTTCGATCAGGAAAGCGGTGATCCCCTTGGAGCCGGCTTCCGGATCGGTCTTGGCATAGACCACCAGCGTGTCAGCATCCGGACCGTTGGTGATCCAGTATTTGTTGCCATTCAGACGAAAGTGATCGTTGCGCTTTTCGGCGCGCAGGCTCATCGATACCACATCGGAGCCCGCGCCCGCTTCGGACATTGCCAAAGCCCCAACATGGTCCCCCGAGAGCAACCGCGGCAGGTATTTGGCCTTCTGCGCGGCATTGCCGTTGAGCTTGATCTGGTTGACGCAGAGGTTCGAATGCGCGCCGTAGGACAGCGAGACAGAGGCGCTGGCCCGGGCGATTTCCTCGATCGCGACGGTATGCGCCAGATAAGACATCCCGGCGCCACCGAATTCTTCTGGCACGGTGATGCCCAGCAGGCCCAGCTCGCCCATCTCCTGCCACAGCTCAGCCGGGAATTCGTTGTTCTGGTCGATCTCCTGCGCCATCGGCCTGACGCGCTCCTGCGCCCAGCGGTGGACCATGTCGCGCAGCGCGTTGACATCCTCGCCCAGGTCAAAAGTCATGCTTGCGTTGAACATCCTGCAATTCCTCCAGCCGTAGCCGATTATATGAACACCTGTTCAATTCATTAGGGGAACCTTCGATTCGCGTCAACCACAGCGCACCGCCAGCAACAGTGACGTCCGGTTCTGTTTTGCACAGACAAACATGAAAAGGCCCGCCTCCATTCGTAGGAGACAGGCCAGTTTTCTGTTGCGCCAGCGAATATGCAGTGACGCTCTAGGCGCCCTGGTACACGGCGCCTACTTCGGCGCGGATGATCCGGGCGATCTGCGCGCAGTCTTCCAGGCTGAACGTCAGCGGCACCCGCATGTCGATGATGCCCGCCAGCACCCGGTCGCTTTGCGGCAGCCGCGGGCTGTCCGCATAACGCCAGCTGTCATAGCGGGAGGTAAAGGCCACCGGTTCCGGCGTACCGAACCATTTCAGCTCTACCCCGCGCGCGGCACAGCGGCGGACCGCCTCCTGCACTGCCTCCTCGGACCAGTCCAGGAGCAGAAACTGGATGGAAGAGCCGACATAGACCTCCGGCTCCGGGCGCTCCACCACTGTCAGGCCAGGCGTTCCGCGCAACCCTTCTTCGATGGTGCAGTAGCGCTCATTCCAGCGGTCCACCTGGGTGCCCAGATCGCGCAGCTGCGGCCGCAGGATCGCCGCGCGCAGATTGTCCATGCGGCCAGAGATATTCGGGGTCTCGTACTTCACACGCTCGAATACATCCGGGCCTGGCGCAGCCAGATGGCGGCCATACAGCATGTAGGACCCCGACATCATGATGGCGCGAGCAGCAATCTCTTCATCATCGGTGATCAGCAGACCGCCTTCGCCTGAGTTCACATGCTTGTAGGTCTGACAGGAATAGCAGCCCACCGCGCCATGCTTGCCTGAAAGCTGCCCATTCCACGACGCCCCCATGGTATGCGCGCAATCTTCGATCACGGTGATACCAGCCCCGTCGCAAATCTCCATCAACCGGTCCATATCACACAGATGACCGCGCATATGCGACAGCATCAGCACCTTGGCCTGATCCGCCTTGGCAGCCAAATCGTCCAGATCGATGGTCAGGTTTTCAGTTACTTCGACAAACACCGGCTCTGCTCCGACAGAGGCAATGGACCCCGGCACCGGTGCCAGAGTGAAGGCATTTGTGAGAACCTTGTCGCCGGGTTTCACCCCGACCGCGCGCAGAGATGTGGCCAGCGCATAGCCACCCGATGCCACTGCCAGGCAGTATTTTGCGCCGATCTGCGCCGCGAACTCCTGTTCCAGCAGCGCGGTTTCGCCCGCTTCGCCTTCTGCCACGTTATATCGGTGCAGCCGCCCGCTGCGGAGCACCGCCAGCGCGGCCTCGATGGCGTCTTCGGGAATGGGTTCTTGCTGGGTGAAAGACCCGGAAAATGTCTCGCTCATGCGGCGTTTGTGAGCCGCAGGCGGCCAGTGGTCAAGGGGGAAGCAGGACAGACGATATTCCCGAAACTGAGTTGCGAGATCACGCAATCAGCCGGTCGGCGACTTCCAGAAGATCCTCGAACCGGTTGAGCAACGCCTCGGGCTTCAACGCCGCCATGTCTTCGCCGGAAGGACCAAATGTCACCAGCACAGAGGGCACACCGGCATTGGCAGAGGTTTTGCGGTCGGTGTCGCTGTCGCCCACAAGCAATGTCCGCGCCGGATCGCCGCCGGCGCGGCGGGCGGCCTCGAACAGCGGTTCAGGATTGGGTTTGCTCACCGGCAACGTGTCCGCTCCGACCAGCGAGGCAAAGGCGTCCCGCACACCCAGGCTGCGCATCAGCTGCTCTGCCAGGCCTTCAGGCTTGTTGGTGCAGATGCCAACCCCGAAACCTGCGGTCTTGAGCATCTCGACAGCCTCCATCGCGCCGGGATAGAGCACGGTGTGGTGGTCGATTGCGTCACGGTAGACGTCCAGAAACACCGGGTAATAGGCCTCCACCACCGCCGGATCATACTGATCCAAACGTTTCAGCCCATGCGTCAGCATCATCCGGGCGCCGCGCAGCGACACAGCCGCATCTCGCGGCTGGCTCAGCACATCGCCCAGCCCCATCTGCCGGAAACACGCATTGGCAGCCGCCAGAAGATCACCGGAAGTATCTGCCAGCGTGCCGTCCAGATCGAAGATAACTGTTCGCATATACCGCCCCTTTCGGCGCATTTTCGCCGCCGCATGTTGCAGGCCGCAATCTTGTTTGATGGTGCTATCTCTTGCGCCCCGCCGGTTAGCGGATAAAACGGGAGCGTTAAAAAGACAAAGAGAAAAGCGATTATGAGCATTGCCCTTGTCATCCTGGCGGCCGGAAAAGGCACCCGGATGAACTCCGACCTTCCAAAAGTGCTGCATCCGATCGCACAGGCGCCAATGCTGGAACATGCAATGGCCGCGGGCCGCGCGCTGGCGCCCGAGCGCACCATTGTCGTTGCAGGGCACGGTGCGGATCAGGTGCGTGCCGCAGTCGCCGATATCGACGACGAGGCTGAAGTTGTTCTGCAGGCAGAACAGCTTGGCACCGCCCATGCGGTTGATCAGGCCCGCGCCGCGCTGGAAGGTTTCGAGGGCGACGTGGTGGTGTTGTATGGCGACACCCCATTTGTCAGCGCCGAAACACTGGAACGCATGGTCGAGGCGCGCCAGCGTGCAGATCTGGTGGTGCTGGGATTCGAGGCCGCCGACCCAGGCCGATACGGGCGCCTGCTGATGAATGGCGATAGCCTGGAACGGATTGTCGAGTTCAAGGACGCAAGCGAAACCGAACGTGCAGTCCGATTCTGCAATTCCGGCCTGATGGCGGGCAAGGCCAGCGCGATGTTCGATCTGATCGCCAAAGTTGGCAATGCAAATGCGTCCGGCGAGTATTACCTGACCGATCTGGTGGCATTGGCACGTTCCGAGAACCTGCAAGTCACCGCCGTGTCCTGCGATGAAGCCGAAACACTGGGCGTCAACTCCCGCGCCGAACTGGCGCAGGCGGATGCCCTGTTCCAGGCGCAGGCGCGGGCGGATCTGATGGAACTGGGCGTCACCCTGATGGCGCCGGACACCGTCTATCTGGCCTTTGACACTTTCATCGGCCGGGACACGGTGATTGAACCCAACGTGGTTTTCGGCCCCGGCGTCACCGTTGAAAGCGGCGCATTGATCCGGGCGTTTTCGCATCTGGAAGGCTGCCATGTCAGCCGCGGCGCCAAGGTTGGCCCGTATGCCCGCCTACGCCCCGGCGCCGAGCTGGCGGAAGACACCCATATCGGCAATTTCGTCGAGATCAAAAACGCCGAGATTGCCGAGGGCGCCAAGGTCAATCACCTTAGCTACATCGGCGACGCATCGGTTGGCGAGGCCAGCAACATTGGCGCAGGCACTATTACCTGCAACTATGACGGGGTAATGAAGCACCGCACTGAAATCGGCGCGCGCGCCTTTATCGGCTCCAACACCATGCTGGTGGCGCCGGTCCGGGTCGGCCATGAGGCGATGACGGCCACCGGTGCAGTGGTGACCAGGAATGTCGAAGACGGCGACCTGGCGATTGCCCGCGCTGAACAAAGCAACAAACCGGGCCGCGCGCGCAAACTGATGGATATGCTGCGCGCCAAGAAAGCGCGCCTGAACAAGGGAGCCAAGTGATGTGCGGAATTGTCGGCGTACTGGGCAATCACGAAGCCGCCCCAATCCTTGTCGAAGCGCTGAAGCGGCTGGAATACCGCGGCTATGACAGTGCTGGCATCGCCACCGTAAACAAGGGCGAACTGCGCCGCCGCCGCGCGGTGGGCAAGCTGGTGAACCTCTCCGATCTCCTGGTGCATGAACCGCTGGCAGGCAAGGCAGGCATCGGCCACACCCGCTGGGCCACCCATGGCGCGCCGTCGATCAGCAATGCGCATCCGCACCGCGCCGGTGCAGTGGCGGTTGTCCACAACGGCATCATCGAGAACTACAAGGAATTGCGCGCCGAGCTGCTGGACTGCGGCCTCGAATTTCGCACCGAGACCGACACCGAAACCGTTGCCTTGATGACCGAGCGCTACCTGCAGGAGGGGTTCTCTCCCGCCGATGCCGCCTACAAGACACTGGACCAGCTGGAGGGCGCCTTTGCGCTGGCCTTTCTGTTTGACGGCGAAGAGGACCTGATCGTTGCCGCCCGCAAGGGTTCGCCGCTGGCCATCGGCCATGGAGATGGCGAAATGTTTGTGGGATCCGATGCCATCGCGCTGGCACCGCTCACCGACCGGATCACCTATCTGGAGGAAGGCGACCGCGCGATTGTCACCCGTCAGGGCGCCGAAATCCGCAATGCCGAAGGCACATTGGTCAATCGCGAAACCAAGACCATACACATTGATTCCGCCCAGGTGGACAAAGGCGGCCACAAACATTTCATGGCCAAGGAAATCGCCGAGCAGCCGCATGTGATCGCCGAGGCCATCCGCCACTATCTGCCGGTCGAGGAAGACACCGTCCGCCTGCCCGGTGATGGCATCGATTTCTCTCAGGTCGAGCGGCTGACAATGGTTGCCTGCGGCACCGCCTTTTATGCCTGCCTGACAGCGAAATACTGGTTTGAGCAGATCGCCCGCCTGCCGGTCGAAGTCGATATCGCCTCTGAGTTCCGTTACCGCGAACCGCCGATCCCGGGTAAAACTGCCGCGCTCTTTGTCTCTCAGTCGGGCGAAACCGCCGACACGCTGGCAGCGCTGCGCTATTGCCAGGGAAAGGCGGACAAGATCCTGTCAGTGGTCAATGTCCCCGAAAGCTCCATCGCGCGAGAAAGCGATCTGGCGCTGCCGATTTTTGCCGGGCCTGAGATCGGCGTCGCTTCCACCAAGGCGTTCACCTGCCAGCTGACGGTGCTCTTGGCCCTGGCGCTCAAGGCGGCATGCGACCGCGGGCAGCTTTCGCCGCAGGAGATGGCTGAATACGCCACCGCGATCCGCGGCTTGCCCAATGTGCTGTCTGCCGCACTGGAACAAAACGAACCGATCCGCCAATCCGCACAAAAGGTCAGCGAAGCCCGCGATGTTTTGTTCCTAGGTCGCGGCCTGATGTTTCCGCTGGCACTGGAAGGCGCGCTGAAACTGAAGGAAATCAGCTACATTCACGCAGAAGCCTATGCCTCGGGCGAGCTGAAACACGGCCCCATCGCGTTGATCGACAAGCATATGCCTGTTGTGGTGCTGTCACCGCGGGATTCGCTGTTCGACAAATCCGTCTCCAACATGCAGGAGGTGCTGGCCCGCAAGGGCAAGGTGCTGATGATCTCTGATCAGGACGGGATCGACGCAGCTGGCGCTGATGTCTGGTGCACCATTCGCATGCCAAAGGTGAAGGAGGCACTGACCCCGATCCTTTACGCAATCCCGGCACAGCTTTTGGCCTATCACACCGCGGTTGCCAAAGGCACCGACGTGGACCAGCCGCGCAACCTGGCAAAATCGGTGACCGTGGAGTGAGCATCTTGGACGTTTCAGAAGCCTTGGCGCAGCTGAGTGCCAAGGCTGAGCCTGGCCGGGCTGAACAGATGGCGGCCTATCACAAGCAAAACCGCAAAGTGCTGGGCGTTCCCAATCCTGCGACCAATGAGCTGACCAAAGCCTGGCGCCAGTCATTAAGCGTTGCCGACCGCAGGGATCTGGCAAGCGCGCTGTGGGCCACCGACATCTTCGAAGCGCGCATCGCGGCGGCCAAACTGCTGACCCAGGCACGGATCAAGGAAGACGGTCCAGTTTGGGACCTGCTGCAGTCCTGGGTCGCGGCGTTCGACAGCTGGGCCATAGCGGATCATGCCTGTTCCGCCATTTCAAAGAGACTGCTGGCGGCGCCGGACCGGCTGGACGCGGTTGAAACATGGACACGGTCGGACCTCATGTGGACCCGCCGCGCAGCTTTGGTCGCCACCCTGCCCTGGGCCAAGATGAACAACCTGAAACCGGCAGATCAGGAACGCCGTGAACGCATCCTCGGATGGGCAGCCTGTTACGTCGCGGACCGGGACTGGTTCATTCAAAAGGCCATCGGCTGGTGGCTGCGCGACCTTAGCAAACATGATGCGGAGCGCACCCGTGCATTTCTGGCCGATCACGGCGGCTCAATGAAGAACTTTGCCCGAAAAGAAGCGGCAAAATACCTCAAAGACGCCTGACCGGGTTCTGGAAGCCGCAGCTAGGGCGGCCTCCTTTATCATTTTCTTACAGGATTTTTACGTTGCGGGCAGAACTTGCACTTCGGCCAGTTCTGTCAGCGGCAGCCCCAGTGCCCGCATGGCGCCGATAGACAGGCGGCTGCCGCCGGACTCCGCACCGGGGATCGGCTTCAGCGTCACCACCACCTGGGTACTGCGATTGGAACGGATCAGCGCCTGCTGTTCGGCCGCCACCAGAGGCGTCTCCATCCACAGCCCCGGCAGCGACGGATCGCCCAGCGAAGCAACGGTCGTGGCAGAGCCGCGGAAGGGCGGCGCGGAAGGCGCCGTTGGCAAAAGTGGCTCCGCTTCGGCGACATCCACGCCGGGTGCAGGCTGCAGCACAGGATCCTGCGGCTCTGACGCTACCGGACCGCCTGCGCCGTTCAGTATGGAGGAATTCAGCTGGATGCCGTTACAGGCTGCCAGCAGGGAAATCGAAGCAAGGGAAAAGACTGTCATACGCATGAGGCGACCCTATCCAGCTGTGAAACGCTTTGCCAGACACAAATGCCGCCTCCCCCTTGCCGCGGGCGATGCCCCGCTTTACCTAGGAGGCATGACGGCACCCCTTATCGATCCCTTCGCCCGCGCAATCACTTATCTGCGTGTCTCGGTTACCGACCGCTGCGACTTTCGCTGTGTCTATTGCATGTCGGAAAACATGACCTTTTTACCCAAAAGGGATCTGCTGACGCTGGAGGAACTGGACCGGCTGTGTTCCACTTTCATCCGGCTTGGCGTCGAGAAACTGCGGATCACCGGCGGCGAACCGCTGGTGCGCCGCGGCATCATGACCTTTTTCCAGTCGATGAGCCGCCATCTGGACACCGGTGCGCTGAAGGAACTGACCCTGACAACCAATGGCTCGCAGCTGGCCAAATACGCTGATGACCTTTACGCCGCCGGGGTGCGCCGGGTGAACATATCGCTCGATACGCTGGACGAACAGAAATTCGCTGATGTCACTCGCTGGGGCCGACTGCCCCAGGTGATGAAAGGCATTGATGCAGCACAGAAGGCTGGCCTCAAAATCAAGATCAACGCGGTCGCCCTCAAAGGCTTCAACGAGGAAGAGCTGCCCCGCATCACTGAATGGTGCGCGGAACGCGGCCTGGATCTCACCTGGATTGAAGTGATGCCGATGGGCGAGGATATCGGGGCCATGCAGCGCATCGGCCAGTACTGGTCGCTTAAGGATGTGCGCGCGGAATATGAAAACCACTACTGCGTTACTGATCTGGCCGAACGCAGCGGCGGCCCTGCGCGGTATGTGCGACTGGAGGAAACCGGCCAGAAGATCGGTTTCATCACCCCCCTGTCCCATAATTTCTGCGAAAGCTGCAATCGGGTGCGGGTGACCTGCACAGGCGAAATTTACACCTGCCTAGGACAGGAAGGCAAAGCAGATCTGCGCGCGCCGCTGCGCGCCAACGAAGAAGGCGCAGGGGCGCTGGAGGCCGCCATCCGCGCTGCCATCGGCGACAAACCCCGCGGCCATGACTTCGATTACTCCCGGCAGGAAGCCGGCGGCCAGATGTCCCGCCACATGAGCCATACCGGCGGCTGACATGCCTCGCACCTCTCCAGCGCAACGGACGCTGCTCTATTCTCTTTACTGCGGTGTCAGCAGGCTGATTGCCCCCCTGGCCTGGCGCAAGGTCGCAGGCAAGCTGCGCGGCTACGGCCTGCCAGAGGAACGGGTCCGCGAGCGCCTTGGCCATGCCTCCCTGCCCCGCCCCGCCGGGCGGCTGATCTGGTTTCATGCTGCTTCGGTCGGCGAAAGCCTGTCCGTACTGACCCTGATTGCCCGCATGGGCGAGCAGATGCCGGAAGCGGAATTCCTGATCACATCTGGAACGCCCACCTCAGCCGAACTTGTTGCCAAACGCATGCCGCCGCGCTGCCGCCACCAGTTCCCGCCCTTGGACACAGCCGCTGCCGTCGACCGTTTCCTGACCCATTGGCAGCCTGATCTTGGTGTATTTGTTGAAAGCGAACTCTGGCCGCAGATGCTGGTGCGGGCCCGCAAGGCCGGCTGCCCGCTGGTGCTGCTGAATGCGCGACTGTCGGACCGTTCAGTCGAAAGCTGGAAAAAGCGCCGCGAAACGGCACGTTACGTCCTTGATCAGTTCAGCCTTTTGGTCACCCAGAACCAGAAAACCGCAGACAATCTGCGGGCAATGGGCGCCACGGATGACTGCATCCAGCCAGGCAGCAATCTCAAAGCCGTGTCAGCCCCCCTGCCGGTGGATAAAGGCACGCTGTCGAAGGTCCGCGAAGACATCGGCACCCGTGCGGTCTGGATTGCGTCTTCGACCCATGAGGGTGAGGAAGAGACCGTTCTGAACGCCCACAAAACGCTGCTAATGGACCATCCGGACCTTTGTCTGCTGCTTGCTCCGCGCCACCCCCAGCGTGGCGATGCAGTGGAAGCCCTGGTCAAGAAGGCCGGCCTCAGCTGTGCCCGCCGCAGCAAAGGCGTGATGCCCGGCACCACCTCGCAGGTCTATCTGGCCGATACGATGGGTGAAGTCGGCACCTGGTATGCGCTCAGCCCGCTTGTGTTCCTCGGCGGATCGCTGCGCGAAATCGGTGGCCACAACCCTTTTGAGCCGATGCAGGCCGGCGCAGCCGTCATAACCGGAACCGGCCACTATAATTTCGCCGAAACCTATGCCGAACTGACCGGGCTTGGAGCCGCTGTCGAAATCCGCTCAGCACCTGAACTGGCCGGGCAGATCTCAAAATGGCTGGAACAGCCGAAGGGTCTTGAAACCGCGCGTGCGGCCGCCAGACAGTTCATTTCCCGGCAGTCAAACCAGTTGGACAAGACGGTGGATGCCCTGCTGGCATTGCTCCCGCAACAAGGAGGCCGCGATGGCCAAGGCTGACGCCAATAAAATCGAAGTCATCGCCCCGAACTTCAAACGGCGCCTGTCCGGTGTGACGTCGACGATCGTGCGGCTGGTTCCGCTGCAACAGCAGCAGATTGCCATTGCCACTGCCGGCAGCGGCCTGCCGGACGACATGCCGCATCTCACCACAGCCCAGCTGATCCTGATGCGCCGCAACGGCCCCACGGGCGCCCGTGTCTGGCACGCCCGGCGCAATATCGAAATGCTGGGCGGCCTGGCACTGAAGTATCTTCTGCGCAAGCGGCTGAAGCTCTTGTTCACCTCTGCCTCGCAGCGGCAGCACTCCGGCTATACCAAATGGCTGATTTCCAAGATGGACCGGGTCATCGCCACTTCGGCCAAAGGGGCTGCCTATTTGGACGAAGCCGCACAGGTTGTGCATCACGGCATCAACACCCAGGAATTCTCGCCGCCTGCCGACAAATCAGCGCTGCGCGGTGAACTGGGCTTGCCCAAAGAGGCCATCCTAATCGGCTGCTATGGCCGCATCCGGGCGCAGAAAGGAACGGACGTCTTTGTCGACGCCATGCTGGAAGTGCTGAAGGCGCATCCAAAGTCCGTGGGCATCGTCATGGGCCGTGCCACCGAAAAACACATTGCTTTCGAGAAGAGCCTGCGCGCCAAGGCAGAGGCCGCAGGCCTCAAGGACCGGCTGCTGTTCCCGCCGGAAGTCCCGGTCTGGGACGTCTCGCGCTGGTATCAGGCGCTGGATCTCTATGTCGCACCCCAGCGCTGGGAAGGGTTCGGCCTTACCCCGCTTGAGGCGATGTCCTGCGGCGTGCCTGCCGTTGCCACCCGCGTCGGAGCCTTCGAGGAACTGATCGCCCCGGGCCAAACCGGACAGCTGATCGATCCCGGCGAAACCGGGCAGATGATCGCGGCCATCGACGACGTGCTGTCGGTTAAAGGTCGGCTGGAAGCCTGGTCAGATGCGGCGCGCAAACACGCCATGACCAATTTCGCACTGGAAAAAGAGGCCGGTACGCTGGTTCAGATCTACCGCGAACTGCTGGCGCCCTAAACCGTCCCCGCTTCTTTCTGGTGATCAATACCCCCAGGGGTGAATTGAGCTGAAAGCTCAAGAGGGGGCAGGCAGCCCCCTCCCCCCGTTTCATTCACGCCGCAGGCATTCGCTGTTCAACGATCTCTGCCCACCAGCTACACCCCGCAGGGATCGCATCGTCGTTAAAGTTGTACTCCGGGTGATGCACCATTGCGGTATCCCCATTGCCCATCAGGATATAGGCGCCAGGGCGCTCCTCCAGCATGAAGGCGAAATCCTCGCCGCCCATCACCAGCGGCGCATCCCCGCAGGAACCTGAGACGCTGGCCGCCACTTTGGCGGCAAACTCGGTCTGCTCCTCGTGGTTCACCATCACCGGATATCCGCGGTAATAGGTGATGTCCGCGGTGCCGCCAAAGGTCGCCGCGATGCCGGTACAGACCTCGTTGATCCGCGTTTCGGCCAGGTCGCGCATGTCCCCCGACATGGTGCGCACAGTGCCCTTGATCTGCACCTTCTGCGGGATCACGTTGAACGCTTTTGAAGACGTCTCAAACGACGTCACGGAAACGACAATCTGCTCCACCGGGTCGGCATTGCGCGCGGCGATGGTTTGCAGCGCCAGCACGGCCTGCGCCGCCAGAACAGTGGTGTCGATTGTCTCATGCGGTTTGGCCGCATGGCCGCCGCGGCCCTCGAATGTGATGTCGAACTGATCGGTTGCGGCAAAAAACGATCCCGGACGGATCGCAAAAGAGCCCAACGGCTGGCCCGGCCAATTGTGAAGCCCGTAAACCTCCTGCACGCCCCAGCGGTCCATCAGCCCGTCGTCGCACATCACCTTGGCACCGCCGCCGCCTTCTTCGGCGGGCTGGAAGATCACCACCACGGTGCCGTCGAAATTGCGGGTCTCGGACAGGTATTTGGCGGCCCCCAGCAGCATCGCGGTATGGCCGTCGTGGCCACAGGCATGCATCGCGCCGGGGGTCTTTGAGGCATAGTCCAGCCCGGTCTGCTCGTGGATCGGCAGCGCGTCCATATCGGCGCGCAAGCCAATGACCTTGCCCGATGTGTCCGCCTTGCCCTTGATCACGCCAACCACGCCCGTGCGGCCGATGCCGGTCACCACTTCGTCACAGCCGAACGCCTGCAGCTTCTGAGCCACCAATGCACTGGTGCGATGGGTTTCGAACAGGATTTCCGGGTTCTCGTGAATGTCACGGCGCCAGGCGGTGATTTCATCCTGCAATTCGGCAAAGCGGTTCTTGACCGGCATTTCTGTCTCCTTTGGTTGTCTTGCCCCGCACCCTCAGACTGCGGGCATTCTTCGTTCCACCAGCTCGACATACCAGCTGCATCCCAGCGGGAGCGCCGCGTCGTCAAAAACATAGGCCGGGTGATGGCACATCTGGGTGTCACCGTTGCCAAGGAAGATATAGGCGCCGGGACGCTCTTCGAGCATGTAGGCGAAATCCTCAGACGGCATGATCGGCGGGGTTTCGATATCGACCTTGGCAGAGACCGCCTGCGCCGCCTCTATCGCATGGGCGGTGCCGTTTTCGTCGTTGATTGTAACTGGATAGCCGGGGCTCCACTCAACCTCCGCAGTTGCGCCAAATGCGGCGGCGGTGCTTTCGGCGACCCGGCGCACCCAGCCTTCGGCCTGGGCGCGGTATTCGGCATCCAAAGTACGTACGGTGCCCTGCAGCTTGGCGGTATGGGCAATCACATTCGATGCAGTGCTGTCGGTTTCAAAGGTGCCGACAGTCAGCACCACGCGCTTGATCGGGTCCACATTGCGCGACACGATCGCGTGCAGAGAGACCACGATCTGCGATGCCGCCAACGTCGTGTCAATGGCCTCATGCGGGGCGGCGGCATGGCCGCCCTTGCCGGTGACTGTGATCGTGAATTCATCCGAGGACGCCATCAATGGACCGGTGCGGATGGCAAATTCGCCCACCGGAAGTCCTGGCATATTGTGCAGCCCATAGACCTCCTGAATACCCCAGCGGTCCATCAGCCCGTCGTCGCACATTGCTTTGCCGCCGGCTCCGCCTTCCTCGGCCGGCTGGAAGATCAGCACTGCCTTGCCGTCGAAATTCCGGTTCTCCGCCAGATACTTGGCCGCTCCAAGCAGCATCGAGGTATGGCCGTCATGGCCGCAGGCATGCATCACGCCCGGTGTCCTGGACGCATAGTCCACACCAGAGGCCTCGGGGATCGGCAGTGCGTCCATATCAGCACGCAGGCCAATGGCACGGCCCGACGTATTGCTCTTCCCCTCGATCACCGCAACCACACCGGTCTTGCCGATGCCTGTGGTGATATCCCTGATGCCGAATTCCCTGAGCCGCTCCACCACAAAGGCGGCCGTTTCATGCACGTCATACATCAGTTCGGGGTTTTCGTGCAGGTGATGGCGCCAGGCCGTGATTTCCTGGTGCATCTCGGCAAAGCGGTTCTTAACCGGCATATTCTCCGCCCCTCATTGTTTCAGGTTCCGTTGTGGCAAACTGTCCGCGATAAAACTTAGCTTCGCAAGTATCCGCCCCCGCCGGGACGTGGCGGAATGCGTCAAACCGAGAGGGGGGAATTGCATGGGCCGCCCGTACTCTTCTTGGCATCTATCTGCGCATGAAACGCCAGGATTCAAGGTGCATAGACTATCCACGCAGCTTCTCTAACAGTCCGCGCATAAACTCGTGGCCAGCGTTGAACTGTGCCACAGTCACAAATTCATTCGGCTGATGCGCCTGGGCAATGTCGCCGGGACCGCAGATGACGGCTGAGTAACCGGCCTGCTGGAACTGGCCCGCTTCAGTACCGTAGCTAACCACATGAGAGCCATTGTCACCGGTCAGGGCGCGCACCATTGTCTCCGCCTCGCCGTCCTGCTCCGGTACCAGGCCGGGAACGGCGAATTTTTTGGAGACATCAATGCGGGACTCCGGGTGCACGGCTTGCATGTCCGCCTCGACTTCGCGGACCTTCGCTAGGTAAGCCGCTTCCCAACCTGCCGTGTCTTCCCCCGGCAGCACCCGGAAATCCATCATGAACCGGCAATCCTTGGCGGTGATATTATGGGCCGTGCCGCCCTCGATCATGCCGACGTGGCAAGTGGTCCATGGCGGGGAGAACAGCGCCTGCACGTCACCCGGCGCCCTGGCACTGTTCTCGGTGTTTCGCTGGTTAGCCCAGTCGATCAGCCGGGCAGCCTGCATGATGGCGCTGACGCCCGTGTGCATAAGCGAGCTGTGGACTTCGAACCCGACAAGATGGGTCGCGTATCCGGTGCCGCCTTTATGGCCAGACACCGCCTGCATCATTGACGGCTCCCCCACGATCACCGCAGTCCCCTTGGGCAGCGCCTGCTGCATCGCCTCGATCATCGGCGGGGCGCCGGTACAGCCGATCTCCTCGTCAAAGCTCAGCGCCAATTGCAGTGGGCGCGTCACGCCCTGTGTATGCGCCTCTACCAGCGCCCAGATAGCAAGGGCATCAAACCCCTTCATGTCGCAGGTGCCGCGGCCGAAATATTTGCCGTCTTTTTCGACCACCGTGAAAGGGTCAGTGTCCCAGGGCTGGCCGTCCACCGGCACGACATCGGTATGGCCCGAGAGTACCAGAGCGCCCTCTTCCCAAGGGCCGACATGGGCAAATACAGCAGCCTTATGGGGCTGTTCCGGGTCCACCCAGCGGTGGCTTTCGATACCGTGGGAGGACAGGTATTGCTGCACCCAATCCACCAGTGGCAGATTGGTGTCCCGGCTCACGGTCGGAAAGGAGACCAGCATTTGCATGATCTCCAGCGGCGTCAGTTTCACGGCCATGGCGTCAGTACCCGCTGTCAGTGGTCAGCACAAAATGGCCAGGCTCCAGCTCCAGATACTCCGATGGGGCTGGCCGATATCCAACTTCGTGGATCGGTGACGGGATCGGTTTGAAATTCAGCTCTTTCTCCGACTTGCGCCGGCGCGGATCTGCGATGGGGACCGCCTTCATCAAAGCCTGAGTATAGGCATGCAGCGGGTTTTCAAAAACACGCTCGCGCGGGCCGATCTCAACGATCCGGCCCAGATACATCACACCAACCTGATGTGAGACACGCTCGACCACTGCCATATCGTGGCTGATGAACAGGAACGATAGCCCCAGTTCTGCCTGCAGTTCCATCATCAGGTTCAGAACCTGCGCCTGCACCGACACATCAAGTGCCGAGACGGCCTCATCCGCGACAATCAATTTTGGGTTCAGCGCCAAGGCGCGAGCGATGGCGATGCGCTGGCGCTGGCCACCGGACATTTCATGTGGGTAGCGGCGCATGAAGCTGCGCGGCAGGTGGACGCGGTCGAACAGGCCGGCAACCCGGTCGTGCAGTTCGGAGCCGGAGGCAAGGCCATAGTTCCGGATCGGTTCCGCCACCTGATCGATCAGCTGCATCTGTGGATTCAGCGAGGCAAAAGGATCCTGAAAGATCATCTGCATATCCTGCCGGGCCTTGTGCATTTCAGACCCGTTGAATTGCAGTACATCGCGGCCTTCAAATTCCACCTTGCCCGACTGCGGTTCCACCAGCCGCAAGATCGAGCGTCCGGCGGAGGATTTGCCGCAGCCGGATTCCCCGACCAGCGACAGGGTCTGGCCCTTGAACACCTTGAAAGAAACATCTTCCACCGCGTGCACATTGGAAATGGTCCGGCGCAAGAGACCGCCCTTGACCGGAAAGCGGGTGGTCAGGTTCTTCACGTCCAGCAGCACCTCTTCGGTGCCTTTGATCGGCTCGATCTTCTGGTTTTCGACGCCCATCAGCTTCATCGGCTCGGGATAATGCTTGCCGCGCATCTCCCCCAGTTTCGGAACTGCCGCCAGCAATGCCTTGGTGTAGTCGTGCTGCGGGTTCTCGAAGATCTCCTCGACGGTGCCTTCCTCAACCTTGTTGCCGCGGAACATGACGACGACACGGTCGGCCATCTGCGCCACCACCGCCATGTCATGGGTGATGAACATCACCGCAGTGCCGGTTTCGCGCTTCAGCCGGTCCATCAGCGCCAGAATCTCCGCCTGAATGGTCACGTCCAGCGCGGTTGTGGGTTCATCGGCAATCAGCAGCCGCGGCTCGCAGGCCATCGCCATGGCGATCACCACCCGCTGGCGCATGCCGCCCGACAGTTCGTGCGGGTACTGTTTCAAGCGGCGCTCCGGTTCCGGGATGCGGACCTGGCGCAGCAGTTCCAGCGCCCGTTCCTCGGCCTGGGATTGCGTCATCTTCTTGTGGATGCGCAGGCCCTCGGTCAGCTGGCGGCCGACGGTGAACACCGGATTGAGCGCGGTCATCGGCTCCTGAAAAATCATACCGATTTCGTTGCCGCGGATCTGCTTCATCATCTCCTGTTCGGAGTCTGCCAGATTGGTATCGCTGCCCTCACGGCGGTTGAACAGAAGCTCGCCGCCCGCAATTTTGCCGCCGCCAAACTCCACCAGCCGCATCAGCGACAACGAGGAAACGGACTTGCCAGAACCGGATTCGCCCACGATGCAGACGGTTTCACCCGGGTTCACATCAAAGGAAACATCCTCGACGCCGACAACCGGGCCGTCCTTGGTTTGGAACTCCACCCGCAAGTTTCTTATGGACGCGATTGCGTTGTCGAGCATGACGGTTCCCCTGCCTGTAGATATCTTTAGCCCGCTGGAAAACTGGGCTTCAGTTTCCGGAGTTAACTCTACTTTGTACAAAAATGCTCATGCAAATAATGCATAAGGATTCCAAAATTGGAATTTGCAATTTCTAGGGAAGTGGTTTTCGATGCCCTTAGCAGCTGCCTGCAAGGGGCGTTACATGCCGGGCTGCCCGGCACAATAATAAGACTGCTTCGTTTTGCAGCTGAACATCCGCTCGCAAGCGCTGCCCTTCCGCAGAGATGCGGCAAATTCCGGGCCCAGCCCGGCCAACAAAAAGACACGAAATGTGTCCGACAAGGAGAGTGTGATGAAAATCAAATCCCTATTGCTGGGTGCCGTGGCCACGGCCTCCCTGGCGCCTGCCGCGTTTGCGGAACGCGGCTCGGACGGCCAGGTCAACATCATCTATTGGCAAGCGCCGTCGATCCTGAACCCGTATCTGTCAAGCGGCACCAAGGACATCCAGTCCTCGTCGCTGGTGATCGAACCCCTGGCCCGCTACGACCCGCAGGGCAACATGGTCCCTTATCTGGCTGCGGAAATTCCTACGGTAGAGAACGGCGGCGTCAGTGACGATCTGACCTCTGTCACCTGGAAAATCACTCCCGGCCTGAAATGGTCCGACGGAAGCGCTGTCACCGCCCATGATGTGAAGTTCACTGCAGATTACTGCATGCATCCCGAAGGCGGCTGCGCCCAGCTGACCAAATACGAAGGTGTGGTCTCGGTTGAAGCGCTGGACGACCTGTCTGTCAAAGTCACCTTCGACAAACCAACCCCCTTCCCCTATGGCCCGTTTGTGGGCGGTGAGGGACCGATCCTGCAAAAAGCCCAATTCGAGAATTGCACCGGTGCCAAGGCGCCCGAGTGCACCGAAGCCAACTTTGGCCCGATCGGCACCGGCCCGTTTGTGGTTGACGAATTCAAGCCGAACGACGTGATCACCATGTCCGCCAACCAGAACTACCGTGATCCGGCCAAGCCGGCGTTCGCCAAGGTGCTGTTCAAGGGCGGCGGCGATGCAACCGCAGCGGCCCGCGCCGTGATGGAAACCGGCGAGTTCGACTATGCCTGGAACCTGCAGCTGGCCCCGGAAGTGATCGCGCAGATGGAAGCAGGCGGCAAGGGCAAGCCGGTTGCGGGCTTCGGTTCGCTGGTGGAACGCATCATGCTGAACCAGACCGACCCGTCGCCGGAGCTGCCGGAAGGCGAGCGCGCCACCGCCAAGCACCCGCATCCGTTCCTGAAGGACCCGGCGGTCTACAAGGCGATGTCGCTGGCCATCGACCGCCCGCTGCTGGTGGAAATCGGCTATGGCAAGGCTGGCGCGGTCAGCTGCAACTGGGTGCCTGCACCCGCGGCCTTTGCGTCCGACACCTTTGACTGCTCCACCCAGGACATCGAAGGCGCCAAGGCGATGCTGGAAGAGGCCGGCTACAAGGACACCAACGGCGACGGCGTGCGGGAGACCCCGGACGGCAAGCCGATGAAGATCCTGTACCAGACCTCGACCAACGCGGTGCGTCAGGACTTCCAGGCACTGATCAAGGAATGGTGGAGCCAGATCGGCATCGAGACCGAGCTGCGCAACATCAACGCCTCTGTGTTCTTTGGCGGTGATCCGGGTTCGCCCGACACTTTCCAGAAGTTCTATGCCGATGTAGAAATGTACGCCAACAACTTCGACGGCACCGACCCCCAGTCCTATCTGGGCAACGGGTTGTGCGATCAGGCGCCGCGCCCGGATACCCAGTGGCAAGGCCAGAACGTTTCGCGCTTCTGCAACGAGGAGTTCGACCAACTGCATGGCGAGCTGGCCAAGACCGCCGGTCTGGAAGCGCGCGCCGAGATCGGCCGCCGCCTGAACGACATCATGGTTGAAAACGGCGGCATGATCCCGCTGGTGCACCGCGGCCGCCTGTCGGCGCATTCCAACACCCTGGGCGGTGTCAACCTGAATGTCTGGGACAGCGAGCTGTGGAACGCAGCTGACTGGTACCGCATCAAGTAAGCCCTGCGTGCTTTTCCGGGGCCCCGGCACATGCCGGGGCCTCTTGCCATCTGCTGGGGCTGCAATGCATCCCTGCGCGTGGCCTGGACGCAGGGCGCCCGCCCCGCCTGTTCCGAATTCAATACAAGTTGCAAAGGCCCTTAGCAGATGCTGACCTTTACAATCCGGCGGCTGATCCTGGCAGTTCCGACACTGCTGTTCATCAGCCTCGTGATCTTCCTGCTCCTGGAGCTCGCCCCCGGCGACCCGATGGCGCAGGTTCCCCTGACCGTCCCCGCAGAAGTCAAAGAGAAGATGCGCCTGGCCCTGGGCCTGGGCGAACCGATGCATATCCGGTTCTGGAAATGGCTGGTGCAGTTCTTCTGGATCGAACCGCAGGTGCTGATCGACAATATCTTCGGCACCGGTCTGGCTGACGGCAAGCTCAGGGTGATCTCCTGGCAGACCCGCTCGCCGGTGATGGACATCGTGGTGCAGCGGATCCCGCAGACCCTGTGGGTGGTTGGCACAGCCTATGTGGTCGCCATCCTGATCGCACTGCCGATCGGCATCTACTCTGCCTATCGCCAGTACAGCTGGTTCGACCAGATGGGCACCTTCGTGTCGATGGTCGGCTTCTCGGTGCCGCCGTTCTTTTCGGGCGTGCTGGTGATCGTCATCTTCTCGGTGCAGCTGGGCTGGTTCCCGTCGATCTATGACACCACCCATGTAGTCGACAGCTGGGACGCCTTTGTCTACCAGCTGAAGCAGATGATCATGCCGGTGATGGTGCTGGCGCTGCAAATCACCGCACAGCTCAGCCGGTTCATGCGGGCCTCGATGCTGGACAATCTGAACCAGGATTATGTGCGCACCGCACGGGCCAAAGGCCTGAGCGAATATGTCGTGGTCATGGTGCACGTCCTGCGCAATTCCATGATCCCGGTGGTCACGGTAATCGCGCTTGGCATTCCATCGATCTTTGGCGGCGCCATCATCACCGAACAGGTGTTCAAGGTGAACGGCATTGGCCAGCTGCTGATCGGCGCTATCCAGGCCAATGATTTGCCGATGGTGCAGACGCTGACCTTCATTTTTGCGGTGCTGATTGTGCTGTTCAACCTGATCGCCGACGTGCTCTACGGCATTCTTGACCCGAGGATCCGCTATGACTGAGCTGAGTGACCCTGTCCCCTCCAAGCCACCGCGCAGCCAGTGGCTGGACGTCTGGGACCAGTTCAAATCCCATCGCGGCGCGCTGATGGGCGGAGCGCTGTTCCTGTTCATCACTCTGGCGGTCTATCTCGGCCCGTTCTTCTGGGACATTGAAGCCACCCAGATCAACATCCGCCATCGCAACCAGGGCCCCAGCTGGGCGCACCCTTTCGGCACCGACCAGCTGGGCCGGGACATGCTGGCCCGGATGATGGCAGGCGGCGCAACCTCGGTCTCGGTCGGCCTGACTGCGATGCTGCTGGCGCTGTTCCTTGGCTCTTTCATCGGGGTGATGGCCGGGTTTTTCAAGAAGCTGGACGGGCCGCTGATGCGCCTTACCGATCTGTTTCTGGCGCTGCCTTTGCTGCCTTTGCTGCTGGTGATGATGCTTTTGTTCCGCGAACCGCTGAACGCCGCCTTCGGGCCGGAACAGGGGATCTTCATCCTGATCGTGGTCTCCATCGGTGTGACCAGCTGGATGCCCACAGCCCGGATTGTGCGCGGCGATGTGCTGGCGCTGAAAGAACGCGAGTTTGTCATGGCAGCCCGTTCCATCGGCACCACCAACAAGGGGCTGATCACCCGGCATATCCTGCCCAATGTACTGTCGCCGATCATGGTCTCGGCGACCTTGGGCATTGCCACCGCGATCATCACCGAGTCGTCGCTGTCCTTCCTTGGCCTCGGCTTCCCGCCGGACTTTCCGACCTGGGGTCGGCTGCTGTTTGATGCCACCGACTATCTGCAGCAGCACCCTGAACGGGTGTTCTGGCCTGGCATGGCGATCTCATTGACAGTGCTGAGCGTGAATTACCTGGGCGACGGTCTGCGCGACGCGCTGGACCCGCGGATCCGGGGCCGCTGAGCGGCTGGACACAGAAAAGAAAAAGGGCCGCCCGGCAGGGCGGCCTTTTCTTTTGCGCGGACATGAGAAGTCTCAGTGCAGCTTCTTGCGGATCCGCTGGATGCCCAGCCACACCAGCCCGATCACTGGCAGGGTTACGGCGGCAATCAGCAGCTTTTTGGTCAGCCCATAGCTTTCGGCCAAGGGAAGCAGGAAGTCTGAGACCAGTGAAATCGCATAGTAGCTGACCGCCACCACCGACAGCCCTTCCACAGTATGCTGCAACCTCAGCGCAATATCGGAACGGCGGTCCATACTGGCCAGCAGCGCCTGGTTCTGGGCCGAACGCTCTACATCCACGCGTGTTCTCAGGAGTTCCCCGGCCCGGCGTGCCCGGTTGGCAAGAGTATCAAGCCGCTTTTCGGTTGAGTTCACTGTCCGCATCGCCGGTTCAAACCGACGCAGCATGAATTCCGAAAAGGTCTGAAAGCCCTGATGCCGCTCTTCGCGCAGCAGGCTGATCCGCTGGCTGACCAAAGCGTCATAGGCGCCGGTAGCCCCGAACCGGAATGCCGCTTGTGCCGCCATCGCCTCCAGCTCGGCAGAGACCGCCAGCAACTGGGTCAGGATTTCTTCGGCGGGCTTGGTCCCGGCAGTCATTTCCGCCATCATCTCGCTCAGCCTTGTGTCCAGTCGGCCCACGGCTGGCGTCAGGCTGCCTGCGCGAGAGAAGCCAAGCATGGACATCGCCCTGTATGTCTCGATCTCGCACAGGCGCTGCACGATCCGGCCAATCCGCTGGCTACCGGTATCCTGATCGGGAAGAATGGCAAAGCGTACATGTCCGGCGGGATCGATACGGAAATCCCCCGCGACCACAGCGCTGTCATCCAGCACTTGCGAAGCGGCCAGGCTTTCCGGCACGAACCAGTCCCGCAGGGTTGCCTTCAGCTGAACCGGAGCAATGCGCGGCACCACCCGGATCAGCGCCGAGGTGATCCGCTGCCCCGGCGCATCTGCCAGCCAGTCCGCCGGGAAGACATCAAAATCGGCGGGATCAAAGGCCCGGGCACTGACCCCATCGAAATAAACGGTGTAGCTGACAAATTCAGTGTGCTGTTCCCATTTCAGCATATGGCGGCCAATCTGGGCCGTGTGGTGCGTGGATCCCGGTTTAGGGTGCGGCGCCCCGTGACGGTCCAGAAGTTGAACCAGGTGTTGAATGTCTTGTGCACGGTCCCGATGCACGGCTTCCTGCGGCTGTTTCACCGCCAGATACGCAACCGTGCAGGGACTTGTCATGGTGGGGAACGGGCGGGCGTGCAGCTCATTTGTCAGCTGATAGCGCAACGGGTGATCCTGGATCGGGGGCATGGCTGGTCTCCGGGGCAACGCCGCGCACCATACCGGCGCCGGAAATCCATGTACAGAAATGTTTTATTTCAACATGTTAAATGAATGCAGTGGTATACACAGTGAAGCGGAAGTGGGACGGATTTCGCGGGCCTCCCTAGGGTATTTGGAACCAGAAAGAAGCGCAAAAGAGAAAGGCGCCCCGTGGAGCGCCTTTCGTTTCTGATCGTGCTGCTTAGTTGATCAAGGTGAGCAGCGTGTCCAGGCTGGCCTTGGCATCGCCATAGAACATGCGGGTGTTTTCCTTGAAGAACAGCGGGTTCTCAATGCCCGAATACCCTGTGCCCTGGCCGCGTTTGGAGACGAAGACCTGTTTCGCTTTCCAGCATTCCAGCACCGGCATGCCGGCGATGGGGGAATTGGGGTCTTCCTGGGCCGCCGGGTTCACGATGTCGTTGGAGCCGATGACGATCGCTACATCTGTTTCCGGGAAGTCCTCGTTGATCTCGTCCATTTCCAGCACGATGTCATACGGCACCTTGGCCTCGGCCAGCAGCACGTTCATGTGGCCCGGCAGGCGGCCTGCAACCGGGTGGATCGCAAAGCGCACGTCCTTGCCTTTCGCCCGCAGGCGGCGGGTCAGTTCAGCCACGTTCTGCTGCGCCTGTGCCACCGCCATGCCGTAGCCGGGGATGATGATGACGCTGTCGGCCTCATCCAGCGCGGTGGCAACACCGTCGGCGTCAATGGCGATCTGCTCACCTTCCACTTCCATCGCGGGACCGGTGGTACCGCCGAAGCCGCCCAGGATCACGCTGACGAAGGAGCGGTTCATCGCCTTGCACATGATATAGCTGAGGATCGCACCCGAGGAGCCCACCAGCGCGCCGACCACGATCAGCAGGTCATTGCCCAGGGAGAAGCCGATCGCTGCGGCAGCCCAGCCGGAGTAGCTGTTCAGCATCGAGACCACAACAGGCATGTCGGCGCCGCCGATCCCCATGATCAGGTGGTAGCCGATGAACAGCGCCGCCAGCGTCATCACAAACAGCGGCAGGAAGCCACCTGAGTTGAAGTACCAGATCAGGCAGATAAAGGAGAGCGCCGCGGCCGTCGCGTTCAGCATATGGCCGCCCGGCAGCTTGGTGGCCGCCGAGGTGACTTTGCCCGCCAGCTTGCCAAAGGCAATCACCGAGCCGGTGAAGGTGATGGCGCCGATGAAGATGCCCAGGTACAGCTCAACCCGCAGGAAGGCGATTTCGGCCGGGGTCTTCTTGGCGATCAGCTTGGCAAAGGTGCCCAGCTCATCGGTGCTGGCTGCTGCCGCCACATTGTCGATCTCGAAGTGGGCGATGAAGCCCACAAACACTGCGGCAAGGCCGACCAGCGAGTGCATCGCAGCCACCAGCTGCGGCATCTCGGTCATCTGGACCTTTTTTGCCACATAGGTGCCGATGATGCCGCCGCCTGCGATCAGCAGGATCGACAGGAGCCACAGGCCCGAGCCCGGGCCGATCAGGGTGGCGAACACTGCCAGCCCCATGCCCGCAATGCCGTACCAGACGGCGCGCTTGGCGCTTTCCTGGTTCGACAGGCCGCCAAGCGACAGGATAAAGAGAACAGCCGCAACGACATAGGCGGCGGTGGTGAAACCGTAATCCATTAGTCCGGCCCCTCCTTAGGATTTCTGGAACATGGCGAGCATGCGCCGGGTGACAAGGAAGCCGCCGAAGATGTTGATCCCCGCCATGAAAACGGAAAGCGCGGCCAGGAGGATCACCAGGAAGCTGCCCGAACCGATCTGCATCAGCGCGCCCAGGATGATGATCGAGGAGATCGCGTTGGTCACGGCCATCAGCGGCGTGTGCAGGCTGTGTGCAACATTCCAGATCACCTGAAAGCCCACGAAACAGGCCAGTGCAAAGACGATGAAATGCTGCATGAAGCTGACCGGCGCGAACAGGCCCACCAGCAACAGAAGCGCACCGCCGCCAGCCAGCATGGTGACCTGGCTTTTGGTCTGCGCCTTGAAGGCCGCAACCTCCTGCGCGCGTTTTTCTTCCGGCGTCAGCTCCGGCACGACCTCCTTGGGCTTTGCCGCAATTGCCTGCACTTTCGGCGGTGGCGGCGGGAAGGTGATTTCACCTTCAAAGGTGACAGTCGCGCCACGGATCACGTCATCTTCCATGTCGTGGTTGACCTGGCCGTCTTTCTCTGGCGTCAGGTCAGACATCATGTGGCGGATGTTGGTGGCGTAAAGCGTCGAGGACTGCGCCGCCATGCGGGAGGGGAAGTCGGTGTAGCCGATGATGGTGACACCGTTTTCGGTCACGATCTTTTCATCCGCCACGGTCAGTTTGCAGTTGCCGCCTTTTTCCGCCGCCAGATCGACGATCACTGAGCCCGGCTTCATTGCTGCGACCATATCTTCGGTCCACAGCTCGGGCGCTTCGCGATTGGGGATCAGCGCGGTGGTGATGACGATGTCCACTTCCGGCGCCAGTTCGCGGAATTTGGCCAGCTGTGCTTCACGGAACTCGGGGCTGGACACTGAGGCGTAACCGCCGGTGGCCGCGCCGTCCTGCTGTTCTTCCTCGAAATCCAGATAGACGAATTCGGCCCCCATCGACTCGACCTGTTCGGCCACTTCGGGGCGCACGTCGAACGCATAGGTCACAGCGCCAAGTGAGGTTGAAGTGCCGATGGCAGCCAGACCGGCAACGCCGGCGCCGACCACCAGAACCTTGGCCGGGGGCACCTTGCCCGCCGCCGTGATCTGGCCGGTGAAGAAGCGGCCGAAGTTGTTGCCTGCCTCAATCACCGCGCGGTAACCCGCGATGTTGGCCATCGACGACAGAGCGTCCATCTTCTGGGCGCGGGAGATCCGCGGCACCATTTCCATGGCGATCACATTGGCGCCTTTGGATTTGGCCAGTTCCATGCCCTCTTCATTGCCCGCCGGGTTGAAGAAGGAAATCAGCGTTTTGCCCTTGGTCAGACGCTTCAGCTCAGCCGCGTCCGGCTGGCGCACTTTGGCGACGATGTCGGACGCTTTCCACAGGGCAGCCGGGGTCTTGATGATCTCAACCCCTGCCGCCTCGTAAACTGCGTCGGAAAAGCCTGCCGCGGCGCCCGCCCCGGTTTCGATCGCGCATTCATAACCGAGTTTCTGCAGCTGCTTGGCTGAATCCGGTGTCATGCCGACCCGGTTTTCGCCCGCAAATGTTTCCTTTGGTGTACCTATTTTCACCTTTTTGGTCCCCCTCGTCTTGCCCGTGCCAGCAGCGCCGGGTTCGGATCACAATAATTGTCTCTACATTGCGCAATTTTATTGCGCAAGCAATTTGCCGCACTGCCGCAATATTGTGCCGCATTGCCGCATAAAAGTCATATCCAGCGGCGCACCTTCTTCTCGTATCGGGCCCAGTCTGCCCGGAATTCACGCCGCATCCGGTCTTCTTCCGTGACAACGAACCGCTTCTCCAGCAGCCACAGAAAGACCGAGATCAATGGCAGCGACAGGACGGCATCAAACCACAGGATGAGCCCCGCCAGGATCAGAACGTCGCCCAGGTAGATCGGGTTGCGACTGCGGCTGAAAATCCCCGATTGCACCAGACGGCTGGGTGTCCGGTGCGGGATCACGGTTGTTTTCTGGCGCCGCATTTCAGTGATCGCGAGCAGCGCCAGCAGGATGCCGCCGCCCAAAAGAATGCCCGCCAGAAACCCTGCCCAGGCGCCGCCGAACGAAAGGCCGAAGGCAAAATGCTCTGCCTGCAGCCAGGCTGCCACGACAAAAACAGCCAGCCAGACCGGCGGCACATCCAGCCACCGTGTCATGCGCTGCACCCTTGCAGAATGTTGTCTGAAATGTCCGCCATCGCGGGCAACCTTCCCTTATCCGGCCTGCTCGTCCAGCCCGCTTTGGCCGGGATTGAAAGAAAAGGACAATTTGCCCCACGTGCCACGAAAACGGCGAATCTGTTCCCGCATGCGGCATGATCCTGCATAGTTTCGTCCGGATGCCTATGTATTTCTTTGTGTACAGAAAGCCGCCCTGACTGCGCCGCGTCGGTGGCTGCGGCTGAATTGTGTATTTCACCATCCCAAGGACGCCGTGACGGCACGGCGGTCTTGCCACAGGTCTGTGCACGGATAGGCTGAACAGTAAATCAGGGAGGCCGCGAAACATGGCATTGCAAGGCAAACACGCGCTGGTGACAGGTGGCGGAACCGGCATCGGACTGGCCATAGCCCAGGCACTGGCCAAAGAAGGCGCGACAGTCACCATCACCGGCCGCAGGCAAGAGGTGCTGCAAGAAGCCGCAACCGACGGGCTGCATCCCCTGGCGATGGATGTGCGCAACGAAGAGGATGTGGCAACCAAGATCGACGCCGCAGCTGCAGCCCGTGGCCCCATCCAGATCTGTGTCGTCAATGCCGGCATCGCGGAAGGTACTGCGCTGCACAAAACCTCGATGGAATTCTGGCGCAATATGATGGCAACCAACCTGGACGGCGCCTTTCTGACCATCCGGGAAAGCTTCAAGTCCATGCGGCAGACCGATTGGGGACGGGTTATTGCCGTCTCCTCTGTTGCGGGTCTGCGTGGACTGAAGGGCGCGTCCTGCTATGCCGCCAGCAAACACGGGCTCATCGGGCTGACCCGCGCGCTGAGCGAGGACTACCTGGGCACGCCCTTCACCTTCAATGCGCTCTGTCCAGGCTACGTCGACACCCCGATTGTCGAGCGCAACATCACCTCAATCGCCCAGCGCGCAGGGTTGAGCGCAGTGGAGGCGCTGGACGTGATGGTGAATGCCAACCGCCACAAGCGGCTGATAGAACCCAGCGAAGTGGCAGCGGCTGCGCTGTGGCTGTGTGGTCCGGGGTCCGGTTCGGTCAACGGCCAATGTATTGAAATTGCAGGCGGGCAGATGTGATGAACCGTCAGGAGTTCAACCGTTTCTGCGCCACGTTTCCGGCGGCGGAGCATGTGGTGCAATGGGGCAATTCAGACGTGTGGAAAGCAGGCGGCAAGCTGTTTGCCGTCTGCGGCTGGGCCGATGGCCGGGACGCGTTTACTTTCAAGGCGGGTGAAATCGCCTATGAGGTGCTGCAGGAACGCCCAGGTGTTCGCCCGGCGCCTTATCTGGCCTCACGCGGTATGAAATGGCTTCAGCAATTCGCCGATGACGGTCTTTCGGACACAGAGCTGCAAGAGCAGATTACGCTGTCTTATCAGATGGTGACTGCGAAGCTGTCCAAGAAGAAGCGCGCCGAGTTTGGCATTCCGGATCCCCAGCCCGCGCCCCGGCGGGACTAAGCGCGACACCTCTGGACAGACGCATTGTGATCCGATACGAAGGTAAAAGCTTTAAGCTTAAAATACCAATCAGACGCGAGGCTGCAATGACCGATTTTGCCGCAACCAAGGCGATGTTCGACCTGCCCACAGGGGTGATCTATCTGGACGGCAACTCGCTGGGACCCCTGCCCCGCGCCGCCACCGGGCGCGTCGGCAAGATGATGCAGGATGAATGGGGACAGATGCTGATCACTGGCTGGAACAAGGCCGGCTGGATGCAGAAATCCAAGGATCTGGGCGACCGCATCGGGCGACTGATCGGGGCCGAACCCGGTCATGTGATCATGGGCGACACGCTGTCGATCAAGGTCTACCAGGCCGTCGCCTCGGCGCTGGAGCTGAATCCGGGCCGCAAGGTGGTGCTGTCGGACAATGGCAACTTTCCATCTGATCTCTATATGGCCAGCGGGCTGCTGAAATCTCTGGGGCCGGAATATGAGCTGCGAGTGGTAGACCCGGAAGCAGTCGTGGAGAACATCACCGATGAGATCGCAGTGCTGATGATCACAGAGGTCGATTACCGCACCGGCCGCAAGCACGACATGAAAGCGCTGACAGAACAGGCCCATGCCAAAGGCGTGCTGGCCGTTTGGGACCTGGCCCATTCCGCAGGCGCCGTGCCGGTGGACCTTGCAGGCTGCAACGCTGATTTTGCCGTCGGCTGCAGTTACAAGTACCTCAACGGTGGCCCCGGCGCGCCGGCCTTTATCTATGTCGCACCGCGCCACGCGGAAACTGCCCGCCCGGCCCTGTCTGGCTGGCTGGGGCATGAGGCCCCCTTTGCCTTTGACCTCGACTACCGTCCGGGCCACGGCATCGACCGGATGCGCGTCGGCACCCCGCCAGTCATTCAGCTGACCTCGCTGGAAGCCGCGATGGACATCTGGGACATGGCCGATATGGAAAATGTCCGCGCCAAGTCCATTGAACTCTGCGAACTGTTCATCGCCGAAGTCGAGGCCCGATGCGTCGGGCTGGAGCTGGCCTCCCCGCGCGACGCCGCCTTACGCGGCAGCCAGGTGTCGTTCAAGTTCCGCGAAGGCTATGCCGCGATGCAGGCCTTGATCGACCGCGGAGTGATCGGCGATTTTCGCGCGCCCGACATCATGCGGTTCGGCTTTACACCGCTTTATATTGACGAAGATGATGTGCGCGCCGCTGTCGCGATCATGGAAGACGTGATGGCACATGCCCTGTGGGACCGCGCCGAATACAAAACACGCCACGCCGTCACCTGATGCGGCTGCGCTCCTCATATCATGTGCCGCTCTGCCGCCCGGCAGGCTGGGTTGCGCAATGGCGCCGCCTGGCCCAATGCGGCACCCTCAACCGGAGAAACCATTCCTTTCCCTAAGCCGTGATATACTCAGGAAAAGGAATGATCCGATGACCAAACCCTATGATCCCGCCAATGACGGCGCCCAGATGTCCTTTGACGGGCGCATGTCCTATGGCGACTACCTGTCGCTGGACATGCTGCTGAACGCCCAGAAGACATGGACCAGCACCCATGACGAGATGCTGTTCATCATTCAGCACCAGACCTCTGAACTGTGGATGCGCCTGGCCATTCACGAACTCACAGCAGCACGCGAACATTTACAGGCAGGCCGGGCGCGGCAGGCGCTCAAGATGCTGGCGCGGGTGGCGCGTATCTTTGAACAGCTGAACTCGGCCTGGGACGTGCTGCGCACCATGACACCCTCCGATTACACCGCCTTTCGCGATGAACTGGGCCAAAGCTCCGGCTTTCAGTCGCACCAGTACCGGCAGATCGAATTCATGCTGGGCAATCGCAACAAGGCGATGCTGCGCCCACATGCGCACCGGCCGGACATTCTGGCGCTGCTGGAGGCGGAACTGAAACAGCCCTCGCTGTATGACGTGGCGCTGAAGGCGCTGGCGCAGAGTTTTGACCTGCCGGATGAGGTGGTAAACCGCGATGTATCAGAGGCCTACCAGCCGTATGAGGCGGTGCAGGCCGCCTGGACCGAGGTTTACCGCGACACTGAAACCCACTGGGAGCTGTATGAGCTGGCCGAAAAACTGGTGGATTTCGAGGACTATTTCCGCCGCTGGCGTTTCAACCATGTGACCACGGTGGAACGCGTGATCGGTTTCAAGCGCGGCACCGGTGGCACCGGCGGGGTCAGCTATCTGAAACGGATGCTGGAGGTGGAACTGTTTCCCGAGCTTTGGCACCTGCGCACCACGCTCTGAGTTTGCAGGCGGGCCGGTTCCGTCGGCCCTGCCATCACTTCGGCGCCAGCCCTGCCCCGATCAGGGCAGCCAGCTGGCGCACCCCGGCCTGATAGGCCGCGTAATCCACAGCCGTCTGCTTGATCCCTTTCAATGAGGCGCAGATAGTACGGGCAATCACCTCTGCCTCGCCGTTCAGCACGGCCAGTCCCGCCGCCGCCTGCTGTTCCAGCCATGCAGCATATAATGCGCACAGGGCAGCCTCCCCCTGCGCGATCTGCTCTCCGGCAACGCTTTTGGTGACTTCAAACAGCTCCATCCCATGCGCGGATGCCATCATCTGCTCTATCGCCTCGCCGCCCTGCGCGGCAAAGGCCGTCTGCAGGCAGTCCGTCGGCGCGCCGCCGGCATCCAGGGCAGCCTGCACGCCTGCCGCTGCGTTACCGTAATAGGCCATCACCAGCGCCCTAAAGATCGCTTCCTTGTTCTTGAAATGCAGGTAAAGCGCAGGCCGCGACATGCCTGCCCCTTTGGCGATGTCGTCCATCGAGGTCTTGCGGAAGCCATAACTCGAAAACGCCGTCCAGGCGGACTCAAGGATTGCCTGCTGTTTGGGATCAATGCCTGCCATATTCATGATTTGCCATCTGACACAATTTGTGAAAAATGTCAATTGACATAATGACACTTTTGGTTACTTTTGTCAGAACACAGCAAGGGAGTCCCGCCATGTCAACAGATCTGCGCATCAATGGAAAAACCCATCAGGTGGATCTGCCTGATGATGTGCCCCTCCTCTGGGTTTTGCGCGATGAGGTTGGCCTCACCGGCACCAAATTCGGCTGTGGCGTGGCGGCCTGCGGCGCCTGCACCGTGCATATCGACGGCGAGGCGGTGCGCTCCTGCCAGGTGGCGCTGTCGGATGTCTGGGGCGAGGTAACCACAATCGAAGGCCTCGGCACGCCGGACGCGATGGCGGCGATCCAGCAGGCCTGGGTGGAGCATCAGGTGGCCCAATGCGGTTATTGCCAATCCGGCCAGATCATGCAGGCGGCAAGCCTTTTGGCAGAAACCCCTGCCCCCTCGGACGCCGAGATCGACGAGGCGATGCAGGGCAATCTCTGCCGCTGCGGCACCTACCCGCGCATCCGTGCGGCAATTCATTCCGCTGCTCAGAAGATGCAGGAGGCGTAACCCATGGCCAGTATTGCAAAAATCGCCCGCCGCACATTTCTGATCGGCTCTGCAGCCATTGTGGGCGGCGTGGCCTTCGGCGCCTACTACGTCAGCCGTCCCGCCCCAAACCCGCTGCAACCGGGTGAAGGCGAAGCAGCGCTCAATCCTTTTGTGCTGATCGACCAGAACGGTGTCACACTGTTTGCTCCGCGCGCGGAAATGGGCCAGGGCGTGAAAACCAGCTGGGCTGCGCTGATCGCCGAGGAGCTGGACGTCGAGCTGGATCAGGTCCGTGTTCTGCACGGGCCAGCGGCCGCCGCCTATTACAACTCTGCCTTCATCGCAGACGGGCTGCCTGGCCGCGGATATGACTCCGGTAATTTCAAACATGCCATCGGCGAGATGCTTGGCCATCTGGGCAAGACCCTGAACCTGCATGGCACCGGCGGCTCCACCTCGATGAAGGACGGCTACAAGCGGATGCGTCTGGCGGGCGCAACCGCACGGGAAACATTGAAACAGGCAGCCGCGAACCGTCTGGGCGTGGAACGGGGCCAATTGACAACCGCAGCCGGGACTGTGACCGCCCCGGATGGCACCAAACTTTCCTATTCGGATCTTGCTCTGGAAGCTGCCAAGCTGGACCCGATTGAAACCGAGCTGCGCCCCAAAAGCGACTGGCGGCTGATCGGCAAATCTCAGCCCCGGCTCGACATGGCCGCCAAGGCAAGCGGCACCGCTGAGTTCGGCGTCGATATACGGCTGCCGGGGATGAAATTTGCATCGCTCCGGATGAACCCGCGCCAGGGCGGCGGCATGAAAGGCTTTGACGCTTCTGCCGCTGACACCATGCCCGGGGTGGAGCAGGTCGTGAACATGGGCGCGGGCGTAGCGGTGGTGGCCCGCAACACCTGGCTGGCCATGCAGGCGCTGGACGCGATTGAGGTCGACTGGGAAGACGCGCCCTACCCGCCTGAAACAGAACAGGTTTTTGCCAAGATCGCCGAGGCGTTCGACAATGGGCCAAACTCAGTCTTGCGCGATGACGGCGATGCAGACACCCTCCCCGAAGGTGCAACGGAACTGGCCGCGGACTATCAGGTTCCCTATCTGGCCCATGCCACCATGGAACCGATGAACGCCACTGCGCTATTGCAGGACGGCAGGCTGACCGTCTGGTGTGGCAACCAGATGCCGACCTATACCCAGATGAAATGCGCCGAAGAGGCCGGGCTGGAGAGCGATCAGGTGGACATTCGCACCACCTATCTCGGCGGCGGTTTCGGGCGCCGGGTGGAGTTCGACTATGCGGTGCTTGCGACCCGTCTGGCCAAACAGATGCCGGGCACCCCGGTGCAGCTTACCTGGAGCCGCGAAGAAGACATGCGCCATGACATGTACCGCCCCGGCGCGCTGGCGCGGATGCGCGGTGCGGTGAAGGACGGCCAGGCCGTGCTGCTGGACGGCAAGGTCGCCGCGGCCTCGCCGGTGGCGCAAGCGATGAAACGGCTGGCTGATCTGCCTGCCGCCGGCCCGGACAAGGTGCATGTAGAGGGCTTCTTCAACCCGCCCTATGCGATCCCGAACTTCCGCATGGCCGGGCATTTGTCCGACATTCAGATACCCGTCGGCTTCTGGCGCTCCGTCGGCAACAGCTTCAACGCCTTCTTTGTCGAAAGTTTCATTGATGAGATGGCGCATGCGGCAGGCACTGATCCGCTGGAGTTCCGCCTGGAGATGGCCCGCCGGGAATGGGCGCCTGCGGCAGGCGTGCTGGAAGCAGTCAAGGAGATGTCAGGCTGGAGCGGCAAGACAGCTGAGGGCATCGGACGCGGTGTCGCCATGTGCTATAGCTTCGGCACCCCGGTGGCAGAGGTCATCGAAGTGACCGAGGAGGATGGCAGCATCCGCATCTCCAACGCCTGGATTGCCTGTGACGTTGGCCAGGCCATTGACCCGTCGATCATCCGGGCGCAGATGTTCGGCGGCATGGCTTACGGACTGTCAGCGGCCTGTTTCGGCGAAATCACCTTTGCTGATGGCGCAGCGGAACAAGGCAATTTCCCGGATTATGACGCTATGCGCATGCACACGATGCCGAACACCCAGGTACAGGTACTGGAAAACCAGGCGCATCTCGGCGGTGTGGGCGAGCCGGGCACACCACCCGCAGCACCTGCACTCGCAAACGCGTTGTTCGACCTTACCGGCAAACGCGCACGGCGCTTGCCCTTGATGCATGATTTCGATCTGCTGATCTGACCCGGCCCCGGACACCGGGCTTCAGGCGGATTTTTGCAATCCCGTCTGAGGCCCGGCTGCCGCCCATGCCCGCACCGCATCCCCAAAAGCCTGGAACAGTGGCCGCGACACCGGATCACTGGACGCGTCCCATTCCGGATGCCATTGCACCGAACAGGTGAACCCCGGCGCATCCTGGATATAGATAGCTTCCGGCGTGCCGTCCGGCGCATGGCCATCGATCACCACCCGCGCGCCTGCACGTTTGATGCCCTGACCATGCAGCGTGTTGGTCATCACGTCTTTGGCGCCCATCAGCCCATGAAACACGCCGCCTTCGCAAAACCTGACCATATGGCGCAGGGCGAACTTCTCCTCCAGCGTACCGTCCGGCGGCATCCGGTGGTTCATACGGCCCGGCAGGTCACGGATTTCCGGATGCAAAGTGCCGCCCATCGCCACGTTCACCTCCTGAAAGCCGCGACAGATGCCCAGGAACGGTTGGCCGCGCTCGACACAGGCACGCACCAGCGGCAAGGTGATGGCATCGCGCGCCCGGTCAAAGGCGCCATGCGCCTCTGTCTCGGCCTCACCATATTCATTGGGGTGCACATTCGGCCGCCCGCCAGTCAGCAAAAAGCCGTCAAACGTATCGAGCAACTCCGCGACAGTCACAAACCGTGGATCCGACGGGATCATCAGCGGCATGCAGCCTGCGACCTCGGCAATTGCTTCAGAATTCATCGTGCCGCCTGCATGCACCGGGTACTGATCATTGACCAGGTATGAGTTTCCGATAATGCCAACCTTTGGACGCGCCATGTTCTGCTTATCTCCGTTCCCTGACAGAAAACCTAGCCCCGCCAGGGACCGTGTTCAACCGCTGTGACGGCGCAATGCAGTGTTCACAGGTGCACGGGTGGGTCAGATTTCACCTTGCAGGCCAGCAGCTTCGATCCCTGCCACGGCGGCGAGCGCATCGTTGTCAGAGGTGTCGCCGGTGACGCCTACCGCTCCGATCACCGCGCCATCTGCCCCACGCACCAGCACACCGCCCGGCACCGGCACCACCTGGCCGCCGTAAACGCCGTTCACCGCTGCCATGAAATATCCCTGCGCCTCAGCCCGCGCCATCTGCGCAGATCCCGCCATGCCCAGCATGACCGAGCCATAGGCCTTGCCATGTGCAATCGGGAACCTGCCCGGCGCGGCACCGTCCTCGCGCTCAAACGCCTGCACATGACCGCCCGCGTCAAGCACCACTGCGGACAGCGGCTTCAGGTTCAGCTCTCGCCCCTTCTCCAGCGCCACCCGGATAATCGTGCGGGCCTGATCCAGTGAAATCCTTGCCATGGGCGTGGTTCCTTTTGTTTGAATGACATTACAAGATAGAAAAGGAGGCCAATTGACCCCCTTTGACTACCCCTATTGCCAGGGAAACTGTTTCATCCGGTCAGTTTGCCGCGCTCAGACTGTGGTTTCCTGCGCCTTCAGCTCCAGCCGCCGGGCGTGCAGCACCGGCTCAGTATAGCCAGAAGGCTGCACCCGCCCCTTGAATACCAGATCGCAGGCGGCCTGAAAGGCGATGGTGTCATAACCCGGCGCCATCGCGCGGTAGCTGTTGTCGCCGCGGTTTTGTTCATCCACGACCTTGGCCATCTTGCGCAAGCTGCCCATCACCTCGTCTTCGCTGACAACGCCGTGGTGCAACCAGTTGGCGATATGCTGGGCGGAGATCCGGCAGGTGGCGCGGTCCTCCATCAGGCCGACGTCGTTGATGTCCGGCACCTTGGAACAGCCGACGCCCTGATCCACCCAGCGCACCACATAGCCCAGGATGCCCTGGGCGTTGTTGTCCACCTCGC
Source organism: Leisingera sp. S232 (assembly GCF_049800895.1). Lineage (NCBI taxonomy): Bacteria > Pseudomonadati > Pseudomonadota > Alphaproteobacteria > Rhodobacterales > Roseobacteraceae > Leisingera > Leisingera sp. S232. The sequence continues at coordinate 215,995 of NZ_JBNAFX010000001.1, forward strand.
GGGAGATCTGGCGCGGGGTCCATTTGCGGTAGGTGGCCAGCGGGATTTCCAGAATGCCATCCACATGGGCGCGGCGGCCGCCCGCCTTGAGCCGTTCCTGCACTGCCAGCACATCGACCTTGTGATAATGCAGCGCGTGCAGGGTGGCGGCGGTCGGACTTGGCACCCAGGCGCAGCTGGCGCCGGATTTCGGATGCTCGATCTTCTGTTCAATCATTGCCGCCATCATGTCGGGCATCGCCCACATGCCCTTGCCGATCTGCGCCCTGCCGGACAGGCCGCATTCCAGGCCAATGTCCACATTCAGGTTTTCATAGGCACCGATCCAGCCCTTGCGCTTGATGAAATCCTTGCGGCTGAACGGCCCCGCCTCCATCGAAGCGTGGATCTCGTCGCCGGTGCGGTCCAGGAAACCGGTGTTGATAAAGGCCACCCGGTGCTTGGCCGCCCGGATGCATTCCTTGAGGTTCACCGAGGTGCGGCGTTCCTCGTCCATGATTCCGATTTTCACCGTATGGCGTGGCAGACCCAGGATATCCTCGACCTTGGCGAAGATCCGGTCAGAGAAGGCGACCTCTTCCGGCCCGTGCATCTTAGGCTTCACCACATAGACCGACCCATGGGCCGAGTTGCCGCCGTCGCGTTTCAGGTCATGCATGGCAATGGTGACGGTGATCATCGCGTCCAGCAGGCCCTCATAGGCTTCGTTGCCGTCCTGATCCAGCACCGCCGGATTGGTCATCAGATGCCCCACATTGCGCACCCACAATAGCGCGCGGCCCTTGACGGTCATTGCCGAGCCGTTCGGTGCAAGGAACCCAAAGTCCGGGTTCAGACGGCGGGTGATGGTCTGACCGCCCTTGTCCAGCACCGCCTCCAGATCACCGCGCATCAGGCCCAGCCAGTTCGCATAGGCCTGCACCTTGTCCTCGGCATCAACGCAGGCGACCGAATCCTCACAATCCATGATCGCCGACATCGCGCTTTCCAGCCGCACGTCGGCCAGACCGGCCTGATCGCGGGCGCCAATCGCGTGGGCGCGGTTAAACACCAGCTCCACATGCAGGCCGTTGTTGCGCAGCAGCACGGCCTCAGGTGCCTTGGGGTTGCCGCGATAGCCTGCAAATTTCTCCGGCTGTGCCAGCGGCAGGTCGTCGATCAGCAGCTGGCCGTCCTGCACATGATAGCGGCGCACGTCGGCATGGCTGGTGCCAACAATCGGAAAGGCTTCATCCAGAAACACCCGCGCCCGCGCCACAACCCGCGCGCCGCGGCCTTTGTCATAACCACCCCGGGGCGCCGCCGTTCCCATGGCATCGGTGCCATAGAACCCGTCATACAGGCTGCCCCAGCGCGCGTTGGCCGCGTTCAGCGCATAGCGGGCATTGGTGATCGGCACCACCAGCTGCGGCCCGGGAACCGATGCGATCTCAGGGTCGACGTTCTGGGTCTCAATCTCAAAATCCCCGCCCTCCGGCAACAAGTAGCCGATCTCCGTCAGGAACGCCTTATAGCCTTCGTGGTCGTGTGGCTTGTCCCGATTGGCGATATGCCAGGCATCGATCTTGGCCTGTATCTCTTCCCGCCTAGCCAGCAACGCCTGGTTTTCCGGCCCAAATGTATTCACCAGCTCCGCCAGACCCGTCCAGAACGTCTCAGCCTCGATCCCGGTGCCGGGCAGCGCCTGCTTTTCAATGAACTCCGCCAGCTCCGGCGCCACCTGAATTCCTTGTTTCCCGATCCGGCTCATGTTCTGCTCCTTTTGGCGGTACACCACTGTATGCTAACACCTGTGTAGGACAGAGGTTTCCGATCGGCAACAAAACTGGCGCCTTGTGAAACCGAACTCAATTTCTTGATTTTCAAGAAAGTGCTGCGGATTATTCTGAACCCGCAATTCTGCTGCCAATCCGCTTGCAGTCCCGCGCCTGTCCGCTACACCTGAAAGGAAGCAGAGCAGAGGAGAACGAGAATGGCCAAAGACACGCCCCAGACCTTCTACCTGAAAGACTACACCCCTTTTGGGTTCGACGTTGAAAGCGTCCACCTGACGTTCCGCCTGACGCCGGAAACAACCCGGGTCCTCAGCAAGATCCGCTTTGTGCCCAAGGTGGACGCAGTGGATAAGACGTTCTTTCTGCACGGTGAAGAGCTGCGGCTGATCTCGGCCAGTATTGACGGCACCGCCGTCACACCCCAGCTGGTCGATGGCGGTCTCAAATGCGATGTGCCCGGCGCCCCTTTCACCTGGGAGGCCGAAGTGGAAATCAACCCGGCCGGCAATACCGCGCTGGAGGGGCTCTACATGTCCAACCGCATGTATTGCACCCAATGTGAAGCCGAGGGTTTCCGCAAGATCACCTATTACCCCGACCGCCCCGACGTGATGTCCACCTTCACTGTGCGGATCGAAGGCGACGAACCGGTGATGCTGTCCAACGGCAACCCGATGGGCGCAGGCGAAGGCTGGGCCGAGTGGCATGATCCCTGGCCGAAACCGGCCTATCTGTTTGCGCTGGTTGCAGGTGATCTGGTCAATCATCCGGGCAGTTTCACCACCCGCTCTGGCAAAGAGGTGGAACTGAACATTTGGGTCCGCCCGGGGGATGAGAACAAATGCGCCTTCGGCATGGAGGCGCTGAAGAAATCGATGAAATGGGACGAGGAGGTCTACGGTCTCGAATACGACCTGGAGCTGTTCAACATCGTTGCCGTGGATGACTTCAACATGGGGGCGATGGAAAACAAGGGCTTGAACATTTTCAACTCTTCTTGCGTTTTGGCGTCGCCAGAAACCTCAACAGATGCAAATTTCGAACGAATCGAAGCCATTATTGCGCATGAGTACTTCCACAACTGGACCGGGAATCGCATCACCTGCCGCGACTGGTTTCAGCTGTGCCTGAAGGAAGGTCTGACCGTCTTCCGGGATGCCCAGTTCACCTCTGACATGCGCTCGGAATCGGTCAAGCGGATCGACGATGTAATCACTCTGCGCGCCCGCCAGTTCCCGGAAGACAACGGCCCGCTGGCCCATCCGCCACGGCCCGAGGAATTCCAGGAGATCAACAACTTCTACACCGCCACCGTCTATGAAAAAGGCGCCGAGGTGATCGGCATGCTGAAACGGCTGGTCGGGGATGAGGATTATTACAGGGCGCTGAAGCTGTACTTTGAACGCCACGACGGCCAGGCCTGCACTATCGAGGACTGGTTGAAAGTGTTCGAGAACGCCACCGGCCGCAATCTGAGCCAGTTCAAGCTGTGGTACAGCCAGGCCGGCACGCCGCGGGTGAAGGTCAGCGAAGACTATGCAGATGGCACCTATACTCTGACATTTGAGCAGTCGACACCGCCAACGCCGGGCCAGCCCGACAAAGCGCCGCGGGTGATCCCGATTGCCGTCGGCCTGCTATCGCCCAACGGTGGCGAGCTGCGTGGCACGCAGGTGCTGGAGCTGACCGAAGCCAAGCAGAGCTTCACCTTCGACGGTCTCGCTTCCAAACCCGTGCCTTCGATCCTGCGCGAATTCTCTGCGCCGGTGATCCTAGAGCGCGACACCACCAACGCTGAGCGCGCCTTTTTGCTGGCTCATGACACCGACCCGTTCAACCGCTGGGAGGCCGGCAACGCATTGGCCAAGGAAACCCGCGTGGCAATGGTTCTGGACGGCGCCGCACCGGATGCCGCCTATCTGGACGCGCTGGAGAAACTGGTGCGCGACGACGAACAGGATGCCGCCTTTCGTGCCTTGGTGCTGTCGCCGCCCAGCCAGGCCGACATTGCCCAAACCCTGTTTGAGCGTGGTTTCACACCTGATCCGCAGAAAATCTACGACGCGGCAGAGACTTTCACCCAAACGCTGGCGCAGCAGCTGGAAACCAGCCTGCCCCGGCTTTATGCGGCCACCACGGTCGAAGGCCGCTACTCGCCGGATGCCGACGGTGCCGGCAAACGCGCCCTCAACGGTCGCATTCTGTCGCTGCTGACCCGGCTGGACGGCGGCGAACAGGCCGCGCGCCAGTATGAAGCCGCGGACAACATGACCCAGCAATACGCAGCACTGGCGGCGCTGTTGAAGGCCGAAAACGGTGCGGCCCAATCCCAGGCGTTCTTCGATCAGTGGAAAGACGACCGGCTGGTGATGGACAAATGGTTTGCCCTGCAAATCGCCTGCGCCACACCGGACAAAACCGCGGGCATCGCAGCGGATCTGACCCGGCATGCGCTGTTTGACATGAAGAACCCCAACCGTTTCCGCGCCGTCATGGGTGCGCTGGCGGGCAATCACGCAGGCTTTCACCAAGCCAGCGGCGAAGGCTACCAGCTGCTGGCCGACAAGCTGATCGCGCTGGACAAGCTGAACCCCCAGACCACCGCCCGCATGTGCGCCGCCTTTCAGACCTGGAAACGCTATGACAACGACCGCCAGGCGCTGATCCGCGCACAGCTGACGCGGATCGCCGATACAGACGGTCTCAGCCGCGACACCAACGAAATGGTCACCCGGATTCTCGATGCCTGAAACGCCTGAAACTCAACCTCCGGCGGAGGACTACAGCTTCTCCCGCCAGGGTCGCTCCCTTGCAACCATACTGGCAACAGGCGGCTGGCTGGCGGGACTGCTGGTGCTGTGGCTGGGGCTCGGCGCCGTGCTCTGGATTGTTGTCCTGCTGGCCCTGCCAGTCCTTCCTGCGCTTTTTGACCTGATCCGCAACCCCTTCTCCGGACTGAAGATTTCCGGCGATCGAATTGAATGGTTTTCCGGCGGCCTGACGGCTTCCGCAGAACTGCGCGAAATCGAGCGGGTCCGGTTCGACACCCGCTGGGACTTTTCTGTGCGGACTACGCTGATCCTGCACAGCGGCAAGCGCATCCGCTTACCGCAGGAGGCCACTCCACCTTACGCAGAGGTCAATGCCGCGTTTCAAACCCGTAAAATCCGCACTGATCGCCACCATTTTACCGCTTTCTGACACCCTTCCGGCAAGCATCCGCCGGAACCTGTTCAGATTTAGGCCGCCATGCGCAATTCCCCGCCAGCGTGCGTTAACTTCCTCAGTGCCGCCATCTTTGCGCCCCATTGCCTGACAAGACTGTGAACAACGATTAGCTGCCACGTATCAGGAAGCATAAATGCTCACACAGTCACGACAGGCGCGGGATTTTCTCTCCCGGATTTCCGACCTGGCCACCAGCTGGCCCAGGCCCGCCGCGTTCTGGAAACCAGTCCCGGCTCCGGCGCCTGCCGACCAGCCCTTACCCCGACACCTGGAAGACAGCCTGTCAATTCCAATACGCAGCGCGCAGGGTGATCCAGAGTGCATCGACGCCCAGGACTGCGGCCAGTTCCTGGCCCGGCAGGAGCTCTGGTCCGACCTCTCCTCGCAAATCCGCGAGGCCGATGAAACCCGCGCCACTGCCCCTTGCGGCCTGCCGCTGGCTGATCTCATCGCCTATGGCGCCCGTGCCGATGTGGTTACCGCAACCGAGCATGCGCTTTCCGAAGACCAAAACGCCCGCAGTCGCGCCCTGATCCGCGGCCTGATGGCCTTTGAGGCGCTGCGGGCGGAAAACCGGCACGATCCGTATCTGACAGCCCTTGTGGCGCTGGCCCATATCGACATCGGCTGGGCCTGGCGCAGTGCCGCCAGCGAGAAAACCCTGCAGTCCAGCCAGCGGCGCTGTGCCGCCCATTTCGACCGCGCCGCAGCCCTGCTGGACCCGATTGCAGAGGCCAGCCGGCACAGCGCGTTTCTTCTGGCCGCGCAATGCGCTCTCCATGCCGGCCGCAAAGGCGGCACTATGCAGGTTGCAGACGCTTACAGCGCTTTGATTGACCTGGCTCCCGACAACCACCGTCACATGCGCACGCTTGGGACCCAGATGCTGCCCCGCGCCTCCGGCTCTTATGAGGCACTGGAACTGGAGGCCCGCCGCACTGCTGCGCGCACCGAAGCCACCTGGGGTGCTGGCGGCTACACCTGGGTCTATTTCGATACCATCACCATTGATGATCAGGCCTGTGCCCGTGTCGATACCCGGTTCTTCCTGGACGGGCTCCGCGACATCGTGCAGGCCAATCCCTCGCAGGAGATGATCAATCTGCTGGCCGCCTATTGCACCATTGCCCTGCCCAAGGGGCTGGGTCGGGATCTGCAGGCTGACGTGCCACGGCTGAAAATCGCCGGCGCCGCTGACTGGCTGATCCGCAGCCATCTCAGCGAACTTCACCCACTGATCTGGGCGCATGCTGCCGAAGGTTTTGACAACAGTGCCCGCATCCGCTGCGTCAGCCGCTTTGCCGCACGGGGTCACGCAGGGGCGCTGCAAGCCATCGCCGCCCAATTCCGCGATGAAATCCAAAGCGGCCAACGGATTGCCTTCACCAAGCAAGGTCTGCAGTTCAGCCCGGCCTGAAAACGGTAACGGGGCCGTTGGCCCCGCTCCTTTACTTTTTCTTGAACGCGTCCATCAGGGCAGCGCCCAGCGCGCCAGCTCCCTGATCCCGGTCCTGCCCGCCCCTGGGCCCCGCGGACATCTTGCTCATACCGCCTTTCTGGCCGCCATGATGCCCGCCGGGCTTGCCGCCGCGACGCTGCTCCCCGCCCTTTAATGCCCCACGCGCGTTGCGGTCTTCCTTGGCCGAGGCGCCACCGTCCTTCTTCATGGTCAGGCCAATCCGCTTGCGCGGCACGTCCACCTCGGTGACGGTGACCTTCACGACCTGGCCGGTTTTCACCACCTCATGCGGGTCTTTCACAAAGCGGTCAGCCAGCTGGCTCACATGCACCAGCCCGTCCTGATGCACGCCGATGTCCACAAAGGCACCAAAGGCCGCCACATTGGTCACCGTGCCTTCCAGCACCATACCAGGTTTCAGGTCGGTGATCGCCTCCACCCCGTCTTTGAAAGACGCGGTCACAAATGACGGGCGCGGGTCGCGGCCCGGTTTTTCCAGTTCCTGAAAGATATCGCGCACGGTGGGCAGGCCGAAACTGTCGCTCACGAAATCCTCTGCCCGCAGGAGCTTCAAAGCGCTTTCATCCCCCATGATCTGGCGGATATCCCGGCCACAGGCCGCCACCACCCTGCGCGCCACATCATAGGCCTCGGGATGCACCGATGAGGCATCCAGCGGCTCTTTGCCATCCCGAATCCGCAGGAAGCCGGCACATTGCTCAAAGGCTTTCGGCCCCAGCCGCGCCACTTTCAACAGCTCCTTGCGCGACTTGAACGCACCATTCACGTCGCGGTGCGCCACAATCGCCTCTGCCAAACCGGGGCCAAGGCCCGAAACATGGCTCAGCAGCGGGGCAGACGCCATATTCAGATCAACCCCCACCGCGTTCACCACATCCTCGATCACCGCCTCCAGAGACTTCGACAGTTTGTGCTGGTCTACATCATGCTGATACTGGCCGACGCCAATGCTCTTGGGTTCGATCTTCACCAGCTCCGCCAGCGGATCCTGCAGGCGCCGGGCAATCGACACCGCTCCGCGCAAACTGACATCCAGATCCGGAAACTCCCGTGCGGCCAGCTCTGACGCGGAATAAACCGAGGCACCCGCCTCGCTCACCACAACCTTGGTCGGCGCCTTCACCTTGGCCGGCAGATGTTTCAACACCTCCGCCACCATCCGTTCGGTCTCACGGCTGGCGGTGCCGTTGCCGATGGCAATCAGTTCCACCCCGTGTTCGGCGATCAGTTTCACAATCGACACCTGCGCGCCGCGCAGATCATTCTTGGGCTGAAACGGGTACAGGGTCTCGGTGGCCACCAGTTTCCCGGTTGCATCAACCACTGCCGCCTTAACGCCGGTGCGGATGCCCGGGTCCAGCCCGAGAGTCGGCCGCGCACCGGCTGGCGCAGCAAAGAGCAGGTCTTTGAGGTTACGGGCAAAGACCTGAATGGCATCCTCCTGCGCACGGCCGCGCAGATCCCCCATCAGCTCCAGCATCATCGAGAGGCTCAGCTTCACCCGCCAGGCCCAGCCCGCCACTTTGCGCAGCCAAGTATCCCCCGGCCCATTGCCGCCCGCACCCAGCACGGCGGCGACCATCGCCTCAGCCCGTGCCGCGCCTTCTTCCGGCTCAGGGCCTACGTCCAGCGTCAGAACGCCTTCGTTGGAGCCGCGCAGCATCGCCAGCGCCCGGTGCGAAGGCACGTCCGCCCAGCGTTCATTATGGGCAAAGTAATCCGAAAATTTAGCGCCCTCCTGCTCCTTGCCCTCAATCACTTTGGCGGTGACCACCGCCTCGCGCTGCAGAAACTCCCGCAGCCGACCAAGCAGCTCAGCATTTTCGGTCAAACGCTCGGTCAGAATATCCCGCGCGCCGTTCAGCGCATCCTTCGCCGTCTCGACTGCCCCGGTGACATAGCTTTCGGCCAGTTTCTCCGGATCGGCACCGCGGTTGCCCAGAATCGCCTCTGCCAGCGGCTCCAGCCCGTTCTCACGCGCAATCATCGCCTTGGTGCGCCGCTTGGGCTTATAGGGCAGATAGATATCCTCCAGCTGCGCCTTGGTCTCTGCCTTGGCAATTGACGCGGCCAATTTATCAGTCAACTTGTCCTGGGATTTCACCGATTCCAGGATCGCCGCCCGCCGCTTTTCCAGCTCGCGCAGGTATTCCAGCCGCTCCGCCAGTGTCCGCAACTGGGTGTCATCCAGCCCCCCGGTCGCTTCCTTCCGGTAGCGTGCAACAAAGGGCACCGTGGCGCCTTCATCCAGCAGTGCAACGGCGGCGCCCACCTGTTGTGCGCTGGCGCTGATTTCACCGGCAATAGTCTGACTGATACGGGCGGATGTGTCCAAGGCGGCTGCTCCTTCTTGATTTCGGATGTCTTTCTTAGCCCTGCCGGAAGACCCCGCCAAGGAAATGTTTCACTGCCGGCGGCGGACCGCGCCCGGACCTGGAATGGAGCGAATGCCCTCTTCTGTGGGGAAGCGCGGGCGCAGCCGGGGCCTGCAGCCTGTGCCAGATTGCCTTTTGCAACCGGGTGCAAGCCTCATTGCCCCCTTGCCCCTCTGCCCGCACGGGCCTAGAACGCTTGCCAGATACAGACATTCGGATACGGCGGAAAACCATGCTCGACCTGACATATGAACTCCCCAAGCCCAAGGTGATCGCGGGCGCCAAGCATGACTGGGAACTGGTCATCGGCATGGAAGTGCATGCCCAGGTCAGTTCCAATGCCAAGCTGTTCTCCGGCGCCTCCACACGCTTCGGCGCCGAGCCGAACTCCAACGTGGCTTTTGTCGATGCGGCGATGCCCGGCATGCTGCCGGTGATCAACGAATACTGCGTTGAGCAGGCTGTGCGCACTGGCCTGGGCCTGAAGGCTGATATCAACCTGTGGTCTGCCTTTGACCGTAAGAATTACTTCTACCCCGACCTGCCGCAGGGTTACCAGATTTCCCAGCTGTACCACCCTATCGTGGGCGAAGGCGAAGTGCTGGTGGAGCTGGGCGACGGCACTGCGCGCAACGTGCGCGTGGAACGCATCCACATGGAGCAGGACGCAGGCAAATCGATCCACGACATGGACCCAAACATGTCTTTTGTCGACCTGAACCGCACCGGCGTCTGCCTGATGGAGATCGTCTCGCGCCCCGATATCCGTGGACCAGAAGAAGCGGCAGCCTATATCGCCAAGCTGCGCCAGATCATGCAGTATCTGGGCACCTGCGACGGCAACATGCAAAACGGCAACCTGCGCGCCGACGTCAATGTCTCGGTCTGCCTGCCGGGCCAATATGAGAAATACCAGGAAACCCAGGACTTCTCCCACTTGGGCACCCGCTGCGAGATCAAGAACATGAACTCCATGCGCTTCATCCAGCAGGCCATCGAGGTCGAGGCCCGCCGCCAGATCGCTATCATCGAAGCTGGCGGCAAGATTGATCAGGAAACCCGTCTGTATGATCCGGACAAGGGCGAAACCCGCTCCATGCGCTCCAAGGAAGAAGCGCATGACTACCGCTATTTCCCCGACCCCGATCTGCTGCCGCTGGAAATCGAGCAGGCCTGGGTGGACGATATCGCCGCCAATCTGCCGGAACTTCCGGACCAGAAAAAAGCGCGCTTTATCAGCGACTTCGGTCTCAGCGACTATGACGCATCGGTGCTTACCGCTGAAGTGGAAGCCGCGAGCTATTTCGAGACCGTCGTAATGAACGCAATTGACGCGCTTGATGACAGCGGTGAGTTTATTGTTTACGCCACATCCTCATCCAAACCTGTTGGTTCGTTCGACAAAGTCCAATCCAGAGATGTTGGGAAAACCGCCGCAAACTGGGTCATCAACGAACTGTTCGGCCGTCTCAAGAAAGATGACAAAGGTATTTCCGACAGCTCAGTGACGCCTAAACAACTCGCTGGCATCATTAAGCTAATTAGATCCGACGCGATTTCCGGCAAGATCGCCAAGGACCTGTTTGAAATCGTCTACACGACAGGCGGCGACCCGGCCCAGATCGTCGAAGAGCGCGGCATGAAGCAGGTGACGGATACCGGCGCGATTGAAATCGCCCTGGACGAGATCATCGCCGCCAACCCGGCACAGGTGGAAAAGGCCAAAGTGAACCCGAAGCTGGCAGGCTGGTTTGTCGGCCAGGTGATGAAGGCCACCGGCGGCAAGGCCAACCCCAAGGCGGTGAACGAGCTGGTCGCCAAGAAACTGGGCGACTGATCTGCCTGGAAATGGAATTTGAAAGGGCGCCTCAAGGGAAGAACCCGGGCGCCCTTTATTCATGACCAGTCTCGGAAGGCGATGCACGCACCGGCATTGCCCGCCTTGAGCCTGCTGGTTCACTATGCGTCTTTAGCCATATCTTCCGGCCACACGGAAACCGCCGGGATGGAAATCCCCTGCGGGACGCCGCTTGGCGATACATGCCAAGAGCTTGGACCAAGAATGCCTCTGGCGTCTTGCAAATCAATGTAGGCACTGACCGGCGTGGTTGCACGCTATCCAACACATGGGATCAAAATCCCCCCCCTCGCGGTCTGCGTTCTTGTTGGCACAAGACAGGTGATTGCGCTGCCAGCGCCATGTGACTTTGTCAAAAAGCATATGGCCTGCCGGGCAACCCGCAATAGATTTCAATACGTTGCGCAAGGCCAACACCAGGACCCGCCACAAGATACCGTCAGATTGCGATGACCCGCACAAGACCTGCTCGACTGGTTTGTTGCGGACATTAGGCGGTCGCCCGCCCATCTCCTGCAACTCGCGGATCTGTTCGCAGGAACCCCAGCCTTGACCGTCACCCCTATTCCGCTAAACCTGCGCAACGAGACAGGAGAGCCGCATGCCAGCCTATGAATACAAAGTTGTCCCCGCCCCGGCCAAAGGCACCAAGGCCAAAGGGGTGAAGACGCCCGAAGCGCGCTTTGCCAATTCAATTGAGATCCTGCTCAATGAGATGGCCGCAGAGGGCTGGGAGTTTCAGCGCGCTGAGCTGCTGCCGAGCGAGGAACGCTCTGGCATGATGGGATCTGCCACCAACTGGCGCAACGTGATGGTGTTCCGCCGTTTGCTTGCCGAGGACCAGCCCGTCTCGGAACCCGAAACCAGCCGCAAAGAGCCTGCCGCGCCGTCCCCCGATTTCCGCCACAGCGAACAGCAAACACCGCGGCTGACGGCAGCGGCTGGCGATCCGGAAGCGCCGCCGGAAGCGGAGCAGGTGCCCGGCCCCGGCGCAGCCAAGATGCAGGCCGATGACGGGGTCGAGGAACTGAGCCCGGTTTCCGGCATTACGGCTGCACTGAAACAGCGGGCTGCGCAAAAAGGTGACGGGGGGGACTGAGCCTCCCCAATCAATTTCAGGCGCCGATATCCAGCGCCAGTGCATGGATTCGCGGCACGATGTCCCCCAGCGCCTTGTGAACGGCACGGTGCTGCTGCACCCGGTTCATGCCCTGAAAGGCGCCTGCACGGATCATCACCGCAAAATGGCTCTCTCCCGAGCCGTCATCGCCGGCATGGCCTGCGTGTTTGTAGCTTTCGTTCACCACCTCCAGCGCCGAGGGGGCAAAGGCCGCCTGCAACGCTGCTTCCATTTCCTGCTTCACGCTCATTTTCCGCTCATCCCTATATTTTTTATCTGCGCCCCCTTCAATCTGGCGCCCCTTAGACTAAACTGCTGCCTCCGAGTCGAACAGATGCGTCTAGAAGGTGCGCCCCATGAGCAAATCCGATCCCTTTGGCTTCGATATGTCTATCCGCTCTGCCAAAAAGAAGAATCCGCGCGGGCGGCGCGCCGCCAGCGGAGCCTCCGAGACGTCCCAACGCGTGTGCGACAAGGACGGCTGCGAGGAAGCCGGCAAATTCCGTGCCCCCAAGGCGCCGGATGTGCTGGATGATTTCTACTGGTTCTGCCAGGAGCATGTGCGCGAGTACAACAACCAGTGGAATTTCTTCGAAGGCACAACCGAGGCCGAACTGAACGCGCAGCGCTCCAAGGACAAAGTGTGGGAGCGCGAGACCAAGCCGATGGGCGACCCTGAGGCGCGCGCATGGGCCCGGCTGGGCATCGAGGACCCGCATCAGGTTCTGGGCGCCAATGCCACCCAGAATCCGGGCCGTGCTGCCAAGACAGGCCGCCGCCTGCCGCCCACCGAACGCCGCGCCATCGAGATCCTGGAGGCCAAGGACGATTGGTCCAAGGCGGATATCCGCAAGTCCTACAAAAAGCTGATCAAGGTGCTGCACCCGGACATGAACGGCGGCGACCGAAGCCAGGAAGAACAGCTGCAAGAGGTCCGCTGGGCCTGGGATCAGATCAAGGACAGCCGCAGCTTCAAGTGATCCAAGCGCGGATTTTCGGAAGGATGGGCGGCAATGGCCGCCCTTTTTCTTTGCGGCACCGGCTATCGGTCTTGCTCCTGACTGTTACCTGTGAAGTTGCTGTTCATCAGGATCGCCCCAGGATTGCACGGCTATTTTGCCCTTGAAGACCAACGAAGGATGCGCCTGCAGCCCCATGGACAGGCACCGGCCCAGGTTCAACAGGGAACAGTCATTTTGGCCAGACCTGCGGGTCAGCCGACCGCATGACGGCAAATCATGACGTAGCCGGTACAACCATAACTAAGGCACCAGCCGCGCAAGTGGCTCCTGAAGACAAGCCTGCTGCCTTCTTTCGTTCAGCATCCGCATCTGTCTGAAATCCTGCGCGACATCTATACATGACCCAACGCCCTCATCTCCTGCAAAGACAGGCTGAAAGCCCATCAGGCAGGATCTGGGAAACAGGAACAGGCTTCTGGATGCGCCAGTCAGGCATCAAATCTCTCTAAGCGGTCTTTTGCCGAATGCTTATGATAGAATTTTTATTTCTTTGACGGGCGCCGCTCTGACCGGTTACGCAAAGACATGCCGGATGCAGCTGTCCCCCCAAAAGCTAGACATCACCGGCAAAACGCGCCCCCTGCTGCCCGGCTGGGGGCGCTTTGAATTCTCCCCACAGCACTGAACTGCCCGACAGGCAGGCTCTCGCCCGTCCAGTTGCAGATCATTCACCCCTTCAGCTGGATTCCGGCGCGACTTTCCCTTGCCCTTGGCCGCCAGATCAGGCACCAATCCCGCGAATTGACCCCTGACAGCAGGGAATGAGGGATAAGGATCGACTGCGATGACCGACGGCTTTGTAGACATGAATGCGAAACCGACCGAAACGATTTCGGTGCGCGATGTGTTCGGGATCGACACCGATATGACGGTCAAGGGCTTCGCTGAGAGCTCTGACCGGGTGCCCGCCACGGACCCGACCTACAAGTTCGATCCGGAAACCACGCTGGCCATTCTGGCAGGCTTCAGCCACAACCGCCGGGTGATGATCCAGGGCTACCACGGCACCGGCAAATCGACCCATATCGAACAGGTCGCGGCGCGTCTGAACTGGCCTTCGGTGCGGGTGAACCTCGACAGCCACATTTCCCGGATCGACCTCATTGGCAAAGACGCGATCAAACTGCGCGACGGCAAGCAGGTCACCGAATTCCACGAAGGCATCCTGCCCTGGGCGCTGCGCAACCCGGTTGCGATTGTGTTCGACGAATACGACGCGGGCCGCGCCGATGTGATGTTCGTGATCCAGCGGGTGCTGGAGCATGACGGCAAGCTGACCCTTCTGGACCAGAATGAGATCATCACGCCGAACCCGTTCTTCCGCCTGTTTGCCACCGCCAACACCGTGGGCCTCGGCGACACCACCGGCCTTTATCATGGCACCCAGCAGATCAACCAGGCCCAGATGGACCGCTGGTCGCTGGTCTCGACCCTGAACTACCTGAGCCACGACGCTGAGGCCGCGATTGTCCTGTCCAAGGCGCCGCATTATAACACCGCCGAGGGCCGCAAGACCATCAGCCAGATGGTCACCGTTGCCGACCTGACGCGCACCGCGTTTATGAACGGCGATCTGTCGACCGTGATGTCGCCGCGGACCGTGATCAACTGGGCCCAGAACGCCGAGATCTTCCGCAACGTCGGCTATGCCTTCCGCCTGTCGTTCCTGAACAAATGCGACGAGCTGGAGCGCCAGACCGTGGCCGAGTTCTACCAGCGCTGCTTTGACGAAGAGCTGCCAGAAAGCGCTGCAAGCGTTTCGCTGGGCTAATCTGAGACGTGCCGCCCGGCCGGAAGGCCGGGCAGCGCCCGTCCCGCCCCCCACGGGGCGGGCGCTTCGCTTCCCACCCCGCCGGGCCGGGCGCTGCCCTATCCGCAGCTGTCCCACTGGACTTTCCCGAACCGAGGGGGGATGCTCACAAGGGACCAGGTGCGATCATGAAAAAGCAGAACGACAACCCAGCCGATCCGTTCAAAAAGGCCCTCTCTGAGGCCACCAAGGTGATGGCCAACGACCCGGAGCTGACGGTCAGCTACACGGTCGACCCCTCCGGCCTGTCGGGCGACACCATGCGACTGCCGCAGGTCTCCCGACGGATGACCCGCGACGAAGTGCTGCTGGCCCGTGGCACCGCGGATGCGCTGGCGCTGCGCCACAAGTTCCACGATGACGCCACCCACGCGAAATATGTTCCGCAGGGTGAGATGGCCCGCGATCTTTATGAGGCGATGGAATCCGCCCGCTGCGAGGCGATGGGCGCACGCCAAATGCCCGGCACGGCCTCGAACATCGACGTGAAGATCCGCAACGAGTCGATCCGCCGCGGCTATGACCAGATGAAATCCTCCTCCGAGGCGCCGCTGGCCGCTGCCGCGGGCTTCCTGGTGCGCCATCTGGCGACCGGGCGCGAGCTGCCCGAAGGTGCAGGCAATATCATGGAGCTGTGGCGCGGTTTTATCGAATCCCAGGCCGGCGGCACGCTGGAAAATCTGGACGAGACGATTGCCGATCAGGCCGCTTTTGCCAAACTGGCACGGCAGGTGATCTCCGACCTTGGCTACGGCGACCAGCTGGGTGATGACCCGGACGATCTGGACGACGATGCGGGCGATGAGGCCGAAGACAACGCCGAAGAACAGGACGATCCGGACAGCACCGGCCAGGACGATAGCGAAGAGGAACAAGCCGACGCCTCGCCTGAGCAGAGCCAGGAACAGCAGCAGGACGAAAGCCAGGCCCAGGTCTCGATGGACGAGATGGCCGATGATGAGCTGTCCGAAGACATGGAAATGCCCGACGGCGAGGCGCCGCAGGAGCCCCCCGCGCCGCCGCCGGTCTCGGACGCCGATCCGGACTACAAGGTGTTCCAGGATTCCCATGACGAAGAAATCAACGCCGAGGAGCTGGCCGAACCTGCCGAGCTGGAGCGCTTGCGCGCCTATCTTGATCAGCAGCTGGAGCCGTTGAAAGGCGCAGTATCGCGGCTGGCCAACAAACTGCAGCGCCGCCTGCAGGCGCAGCAGAACCGGTCCTGGGAGTTCGACCGCGAGGAAGGCATTCTGGACGCTGGCCGCCTCGCCCGTGTTGTCGCCAATCCGACCACACCGCTGTCGTTCAAAGTCGAGAAGGACACCGAATTTCGCGACACCGTGGTGACGCTGCTCTTGGACAACTCCGGCTCGATGCGCGGCCGTCCGATTTCCATCGCCGCAATCTGCGCCGATGTTCTGGCCCGCACGCTGGAGCGCTGCAACGTGAAGGTCGAAATCCTCGGCTTCACCACCCGCGCCTGGAAAGGCGGCATCGCACGTGAAGCCTGGCTGAACGAGGGCCGCCCGCAGCAGCCCGGCCGACTCAACGACCTGCGCCACATCATCTACAAAGGTGCCGATGCCCCGATGCGCCGCACCCGTGCCAACCTTGGCCTGATGATGAAAGAGGGCCTGCTAAAAGAGAACATCGACGGCGAGGCGCTGGAATGGGCGCACCGCCGGATGGTGGCACGGCGCGAGGCCCGCAAGATCCTGATGGTGATCTCTGATGGCGCGCCAGTGGATGATTCCACGCTGTCGGTAAACCCGGCGAACTACCTGGAGAAACACCTGCGCGATGTGATTGCCATGGTCGAAAAGCGCAAGCAGGTGGAGCTGCTGGCGATCGGCATCGGCCACGATGTGACCCGCTACTACGAGCGCGCCGTGACAATCACGGATGTGGAACAGCTGGCCGGCGCAATGACCGAGCAACTGGCCGCGCTGTTTGACAGCGATCCCCGTGCCCGCGCCCGCGTCATGGGCATAAAACGCGCCAACTGACAGGCTGCTGCCGCCCACCACACCAGAGGAAGGCTCCCGCGCCTTCGGCCTGCATCAAAGATGCCGCCCTCTGCCTTGGGCATGGCCGCGCGCTGATGCGCGCGGCGGCGGGGGGGGGGGGGGGGGGGGGCGGCGGGGCGGGGGGGGGCGGGGCGGCGCCGGATGCCTTGCATCCGGCGCTAGGCCCAACGGGGCTTGACGCATCCTGGATGCGGCAAGGCCGGGCGGGAGCCTCCCCGCTTCACGCCTTCCCGCTTGTTCCGTCAGGTCCAGCAGTTTCCGCAGCCCCCGCCCTTGCCAGCGGCAGGGTGATTTGGGACAAGAAGGGGCGCGCGCCCCGGGCTGCGCCTTTTCCTTGCCGTGGCCTATGGGATTTCCCTGCCGCCGCCCTGCCTTTCAGCTGGAGAGACGCCGATGTATCAGACCTTCGATGTGACTGCCCGCCCGGAACAGGGGCCGCCCCGGCTGGCGGCTCTGCGCAAGGAACTGGCGGCAGTCTCTCTCGACGGCTTCCTGGTGCCGCGCGCCGATGCCCATCAGGGCGAATATGTGGCGCCGCATGACGAGCGCCTCAGCTGGCTGACCGGCTTTACCGGTTCAGCCGGTTTCTGTGCGGTTTTGCAAGATATTGCCGGCGTCTTCATCGATGGTCGCTATCGCACCCAGGTAAAGCGCCAGGTTGCCCCAGACTTCACACCAGTCCCCTGGCCTGAAGTCCAGCTGGCAGATTGGCTGAAAGAACAGCTCCCGAACGGCGGCAAGGTGGGGTTTGATCCCTGGCTGCATGCGGCCGGACAGATCGCCTCCCTGAACCGGGCACTTGAGGGCAGCGGCATCACCTTGGTGCAATGCGAAAACCTGGTGGACCGGATCTGGCAGGACCAGCCCGCACCGCCGATGCAGCCTGTTGCCGCACATCCGCTGGACTACGCTGGCGAAAGTGCTGCAGACAAATGCGCGCGGCTGGCCAAAGGCCTGCGCGATGCAGGCCAGGCCGCAGCCGTCATCACCCTGCCCGACAGCATCATGTGGCTGCTGAATATTCGCGGCAGCGACGTCGCCCGTAACCCGGTGGCGCATGGGTTTGCCATCCTGCACGACGATGCGCGGGTGGACCTGTTCATGGCAGCGGAAAAGCTTGCAGGGCTGCAGGATCACTTTGACGCCTCTGTCACTGTCCATGCGCCCGGCGACTTTCTCCAGGCCACCGCAGCCCTGAACGGTTCTGTTGCAGCGGATTCCGGCACCGTGCCGCAGATCGTCGCGGACAGGCTGGGAGAGCGGATGGTGCCTGCAGGCGACCCCTGCGCCCTTCCCAAGGCCCGCAAGAACCCAGCCGAGATCAAAGGCAGCGCTGCTGCACACCTGCGCGACGGTGCCGCCATTGTGGAAATGCTGGCATGGCTGGATGCCCAGGCGCCCGGCACCATTTCAGAGATCGATGTGGTGAAGAAGCTGGAGGCCTTGCGCCGCGCCGATCCCGCTCTGCGCGACATCAGCTTTGAAACCATTGCGGGCACCGGCGAAAACGGCGCGGTCATGCACTACCGTGTGACCGAAGAAACAGACACCCAGCTGGACGACGGCCATCTTCTGGTGATGGACAGCGGCGGCCAATATCTGGATGGCACCACCGACATCACCCGCACCATTGCCATCGGCACCCCCGGCGAAGAGGAGCGCGCCGCTTTTACCCGCGTGCTGCAGGGTATGATCGCCATGTCCCACCTGCGCTGGCCCAAGGGGTTGGCAGGCCGCGACATCGAATGCATCGGCCGCATGCCCCTGTGGCTGGCAGGTCAGGACTTCAACCACGGCCTGGGTCACGGCGTCGGTGCCTATCTCAGCGTGCATGAAGGTCCGCAGCGGCTGGCCCGCACCAGCCATGTGCCGCTGGAACCCGGCATGATCCTGTCCAATGAACCCGGATACTACCGCGAAGGCGCATTCGGTATCCGGATCGAGAACCTGCTGGTTGTTGAACCAGCCCCTGCCCTTGACAGCAGCGACCCGGAGCGCGACATGTTGTGCTGGCGCACGCTCACCTTTGCCCCGGTTGACCGGCGGCTGGTGAAAACCTCCATGCTGACAGCTGATGAGAGAGACTGGCTCAACAGCTATCATCAGGAAGTATCCGACAAGATCGCTCCGCTGCTCAGCCCCGCCGCAAAAGCGTGGCTTGATGCCGCAACCACCCCCTTGTGACACGCCACTGTTACTTAGGCTGGTACATAGACAGAAGCAAAGACGACACGAACGAAGAGAATGGGAAAAACACGCATGACCACGATCCGTATCCGCAAAGCCGAAGGAACCTGGACCGTCCGCTCGGGCGGCGCTGTATTGGGAGAAACCGCCAATGCATTGGAGCTGTCGGAGGGTGATCTTGATCCGGTTATCTATTTCCCGCGCGCAGATCTGGCCATGGCGTTCTTTGACAAAACCGACAAGACCAGCCATTGCCCCCACAAGGGCGACGCCACCTATTATTCGATCGCCAATAAATCCTCGGTGACTGAAAATGCCGCCTGGAGCTATGAGGCCCCGATAGATGCAGTTGCCGAGATCAAAGGGCATTTGGCCTTTGTGCTGAGCGATTCAGTCAAAGTGGAACAGGTCTGACCCAAAGCTGCGCGCTGACAAAGATCAATGCCTGCAAGTGCATGAACGCCTAGCCGGGCTGAAGTTAAACCGAAATTATACCCATCGGCGCCCAGGCGCCGGTGTTTCTGCAGAGCAGGCTCAGAACAGCAGCGTGGTTTTGCAACTGACTTCTATCCGTTTCTGGCCAAGGACAAGAACCGGGGACTTCAGGGTAGTACGACCCGGCTGAGATTCAGCCTGGCCTGCTCCAGAGAGTCACCTGCGCCCAGAAAGTCCGCTTCACGAGCACATTGGATTGCGTAATTGATTGCCGCTTCCAGCGCTGCCCGTTCGTTTTCCTGCTCGTCCGCCGTATGTTTCGTACCAGCCTCTTTCGGACCAGTTTCGAAGTTTCGCATTTTGCCGCCTATCGTTGCTGCCTGCCGAGTGAGAGTTTTTTGCGCTACCCTCACGCCATGGTGAGTCAGACTTTACTGCAGAACAATCCACAGATTAAATAAACCTTAACCTGTATCCAAAATCTCACATATCCGGGGAAAGTTTGCGGATTTTTCCCCTAGGCACGCTCCGGTTCCAAAAGGGGCAGCCGTATACGGCGGTTATGCCTTACCTGTGCTCTTCTGCTGCGGTGGCTGCCAGCGCGCGATTGTAGGCCTTCAACGCATCCACATGATACAATGCACCAATGACCTGCTCCTTGCCGCCCTCTTCCATCAGCACAGGCAAAAAGGCGGCATCCGCCCGGTCAAACACCGGCATTGCAGCCTCCAGAGAGGCGGCGGCACGGATGCATAGCCCCTCTTCCACCAGTGCTTCGCAGTCTTTCAGACTGGCGCAGCGGCTGTCGCCCATCGGCCGCATAACCGCACCTGCCCGGATCATTCCCAGCAGATAGGCCTGCGGGCCTGCCGCGCAATGAATGCCGCGGTTTTCCAGCTGGGTCAGGAAAAAAGACCGGTCCACCAGCCGCGACGCCAGTGCAGTGGACATGGAGACCGACACCATCACCGCCAGACCAATCTGCCAATCGCCGGTCAGTTCAAACACGATCAACGTGGTTGAGATCGGCGCCCCAAGCACCGCCGCAGCGACTGCGCCCATACCCGCAAAGGCATAAAGCGTATGGGTGCCTGACACATCCGGCAGCACCGATGTGGCTATCAGCCCGAACGCCAGACCGGTCAGCGCACCGATCATCAGCGAAGGCGAGAACACCCCGCCCCCCATACGGCCGCCCATGGTGATGGCGACAGCAGCCGTCTTGACGGCAGTGAACACCACCGCTTGCCCCAGCAGCAGCCCTCCCGTGAGCGCCAGTACAGTGGTTTCATAGCCCACACCGATTATATGCGGGAACCAAACGGCGATCACACCCAGCATGGCCCCGGACACCGCCGGACGTAGCCAGCGCGGCAGGGACAGGCGCTGCTGCACAGCGTTGCCAATCTTGTCGGCCAAAAAGATTGCCCGCATCTGCGCCACCGCCACCAGCCCGCAAATCAGGCCGAGGATCAGGAATGCCGGCAGTTCCACATAAAATTGCAGCGCGCCGGGCGTGTTCAGAGTAAATTCTGTCACGTCACCATATTCCAGCCGGTTGATCACCGTACCCGCAACTGAGGCCACTACAATCGGCGCAAAGGCATTGACCGAGAAGTGCCGCAGCACCACTTCCATCGCAAACAGCGCGCCTGCGATCGGCGCGTTAAAGCTGGCTGAAACGCCGGCTGCCACAGCGCAGCCCAGCAGGTCACGCCCGGTTATGCCATCGGCATTGATCCGGTTGCTGACCCAGGTTGAAATCACCCCTGCCAGATGCACCACAGGCCCCTCCCGCCCGGTAGAGCCGCCAGTGGACAGGGTGATAAATGATGCCAGTGCCGAGGCCAGCCCTTCCTTGTGCTCGACCCTGCCGTCATGCAGCGCAGCACCTTCGATCACATCGGCAACAGAACGCACACGGGCGTCGGAAGTAAACCGGTCAAGGATCAGCCCCACCACCAGACCGCCCCCAGCCGCAATGGCCACCAGCACGTACCATGGCAACGCTTGCACGTGGGAGTGCAGGTAATCGAGGTCCGGCGTGCCATAGATCCAGGCCTGCAGTGCGGCAATCCCCTTGCGGAAAAACAATGCGGCAAAGCCCGCGGCGATACCGATCAGCAGCGCAATCAGCCAGAATTGAAACTGGCTGGGGCCACGATGACGCAGTACCCGCCAGATATCTTTCAGGCCAGCCAGCCATTGCAGGAGCATTGTGGAAAGGGACGAACGTATTTCTTGCACCATAACCTGTCAGCGGGTCTTTCTTTTTTCTGCAACCCCTTGCTGCCACAGCCTGGTTAAAGAACCCTCACCCGCACCCTGACTAAATGTCCAGCAGGTCAGCCAGCCAGCAGCGCACGGGCAGCAGCCCGGGCCTCTTCCGTGATCGTATCACCCGAAACCATCCGGGCAAGCTCGTCCACCCTCTCGGACGCGGCCAACGGCACCACCTGCGACAGTGTCATACCATCAACAACTTGCTTGCGCACCTGCCAGTGGTGACCGCCAAGGGCTGCCACCTGCGGCGAATGGGTCACCACCAGCACCTGGCCGCTGCCCGCAAGGCTACGCAGCCGGCGTCCAACAGCGTCCGCTGTTGCACCGCCAACCCCACGGTCAATCTCATCGAATATCAGCGTCTTGCTGGAATCCTCGCCCCGCAAACAAACCTTGAGCGCCAGCAGGAACCGGCTCAGCTCGCCGCCCGAAGCAATCTTGTTCAGCGCACCCGCAGGTGCTCCGGGGTTTGTGGCCACCGTAAAGGCGACCGCATCGGTGCCGTCTGGCCCCGGCTCGGCTGTGGTGATGCGGGTTTCAAACACCGCCCGCTCCATCTTGAGCGGCGCAAGCTCTGCCATCACGGCCTTGTCCAGTGCTGCCGCTGCCTGCCGCCGCACAGCTCCCAGCTGCTTGGCGGCCTGGGAATAGGCAGCCTCGGCCGCTTTCAGCACCGCCTCCTGCTCCGCAAGGTTCTTGTCCCCTGCATCCAGGTCAGCTAGCTTGCTGCGCAGGGTTTCGGCATACTCTCCCAGCTCATCCGGCAGGACATCGTGCTTGCGCGCCAGGGCACGGATGGCAAAGAGGCGCTCCTCGCAGTCTTCCAGCTCGCCCGGGTTGAATTCCAATGTGCCCAGCACCCGCTCGACACCGTCCTGGGCATCTCCCAGTTCAATCATCGCGCGGGACAAGGCCGCCAGCGGCTCGTCCAGCCCGGTATCGTCCTCCTGGCCCGCAACGCCCTCCAGCCAGCGCTGCGCCTCTCCCATGGCACCTTCGGCACCTTCGCTCAGCAGGGCCAGAGCACGGGCAACATCCCCGCGAATACGCTCAGCCGCCTGCATCTGGCGACGGCGGGTGTCCAGCGCCTCATCCTCACCCGGCTGCGGGTCCAGCTTGTCCAGCTCGCCCACGGCGTGGCGCAGGAATTCCTCCTCGGCCCGGACAGCATCAAGCGCTAACCGGGTGGCTTGAACCTGCTTGCAGGCCTTGGCAGTGGCAGCCCAGGCCGCGCGCACCTCTGTCTGCAAGCCCTGGACACCGGCATATTGATCCAGCAGCGCCATGTGGCCCCGCGGGTTAAGCAGCCCACGGTCGTCATGCTGCCCATGCAGTTCCACCAGCGTTTCCGAAAGCGCCCGCAATACCTCGCCCGAACAGCGTCGGTCATTGACCCAGGCGGTCTTGCGCCCCTCGGCGGTGTTCACCCGCCGCAGGATCAACTCCGCGCCGCCTGGCAGGCCGGCCTCTTCCAGAACTGCATGGGCGGGGTGATCTGCATCCAGTTCGAACTCCGCCAGAACCTCGCCCTGTTTGGCCCCCTGACGCACCAGTTCCGCACGTCCGCGCCAGCCCAGAACAAATCCCAGAGAGTCCAGCAGAATGGATTTACCAGCCCCGGTTTCACCAGTCAGCACATTCAGTCCGGGCTGAAAATTCAGCTCCAGATGATCAATGATCAGGATATCCCGGATATCAAGCGCGCGCAGCATTGCCCCGCCCCCGTGCTGCGGCGGCCCTTACAGCCACCGCCCTTTGATGGTCTGGCGGTAGATTTGGCTCAGCCAGTTATTGCCGCGGTCCTTGGGTTTGAGCCCGTTTGCGGTCAGAAGCTTGTAGCTGTCTTCATACCATTCGGTGGATTGGAAGTTGTGGCCCAGAATGGCTGCAGCAGTTTGCGCCTCAGCTGACAGACCCAGTGACAGATAAGACTCGACCAGACGATGCAGCGCCTCTGGCGTGTGGCTGGTGGTCTGGAAATCCTCCACCACCACCCGGAACCGGTTGATCGCTGACGTATAATGGCCACGGCGCAGATAGTAGCGGCCGATCTCCATCTCTTTGCCAGCCAGATGGTTAAAGGCCAGGTCGAACTTCAGGATCGCAGAGTTGGCGTATTCGCTGTCCGGGTAGACCTCGATCACGGTGCGCAGCGCCTGCAGCGCCTGGAAGGTCAGCCCCTGGTCGCGGCCCACTTCGTCGATCTGATCGTAATAGCTCAGCGCCAGCAGATACTGGGCATAGGCGGCATCTTCATCCGCCGGATAGAAATCGATGAACCGCTGCGCCGCCGCCCGGCTGTTTTCGTAGTCTTTGGACTGGTGGTAGGCAAAGGCCTGCATAATCACCGACTGTTTGGCCCATTCGGAATATGGGTACAGACGTTCGATTTCAGAGAAATAGTAAATTGCGTCCTTGGGGCGCCGGTTGGCCAGTTCGAACTCACCGCGCTCATAGATATGATCCGGGGAAAAGGCCTCAACCGACTCGCCGCGCTTTACCGCGCCGCCGTCGCCGCCGCAGCCCGCAAGAGCCGCCATCAAAAGAACTGCGCCGAGGGTTTTGGCTCCCGCCCTGATGCCGTTCATAATGCCTAACCTCACCGTCATTGCCTTACGGGTGTGCGCCCCGGTTATGCCGTCTCTAGCATATTAAAATGGCGCATAAAACGCCTTTTGCCACTTCACCGTTCA
This sequence comes from Leisingera sp. S232, assembly GCF_049800895.1. Lineage (NCBI taxonomy): Bacteria > Pseudomonadati > Pseudomonadota > Alphaproteobacteria > Rhodobacterales > Roseobacteraceae > Leisingera > Leisingera sp. S232. Next base: position 240,288 of record NZ_JBNAFX010000001.1, read on the forward strand.
CATGGCAGAGAAAGCCGGCGGTGGTCAAGTCCGCCCTTTGCTTCTGGACGCGCGGCCATGTGAAAAGACCCGGGGCATAGTCGCGCCCCGGGCCGGTCTGCCCCTCGTTTCAGGTCTTCTGCCTTATGCCACGCGGCGCTGCTCGGCCGGGATCTCCGACCAGATCAGCCCTTGCCCCGGCAGCTGTGCGGTCATCGCTGCATCGCAGGCAACGGCCCGGACCGCATCCGGCTGCGCAAACAGGGCGCGCAGCAGTGTGTTGGTCAGCGCATGCCCCGCGCGCTCGCCAACATAACGCCCCAAGACCGGCCCCCCGGCCAGCGCCAGATCCCCCAGCGCATCCAACATCTTGTGACGCACAGGCTCATCCGAGTGGCGCAGTCCAGCGCCGCTCTCCACCCGTTCCCCGTCAAACACAACAGCGTTCTCGCCGGGTTTGCCACCCAGTGCGAGGCCGTTGGCCTGCATGGTTTCGACATCCGCCTGACGGCAGAAGGTGCGACTGTCGCACAATTCACGCGCGAAGCTGCCATTGCGCATGTCCAGAACCTTGCTCTGGCGGCCAATGGCGGCCTCGGCAAAGTCGATATGGAATTCGATGGTCAGCCGGTCGCTGGGCAGCAGGGTAGCGCGGGCGCCGTCCCGTTCTACCGTGACAGGCTTCAGCACTTGGAACGCCGTGATCGGCACGCCCTGACGCTGCACGCCATGTTGCATGATGCCGCGCACGAACGGCGCCGAGGAACCGTCCACAATCGGCACTTCCGGGCCGTCAATCTCGATCAGTGCATTATGAACGCCGCAGCCTGCCAGGGCTGCCATGATGTGTTCAACTGTAGAAACGCTCACGCCAGAGGCGTTGAACAGGCGGGTGCAAAGCGGGCTGCGGTCGACCAGATCCCACTGCGCCGGAACCAGAGTGTTGCCCAGGGCGATATCGGTGCGCTTGAACACAATGCCATGCCCGGCTGGTGCCGGAAGCAGAACCATGCGTGCGGGCTTGCCGGAATGCAGGCCTACCCCTTCGAAAGCCACCGATGCCTTGAGCGTATTCTGCACGTTGCGCCTCATTCCACTGTTTCCGGCTACTCGGGGCCGTGTTGTGGACGAGAGTTAAGGTTTTGCTGAAAAAGGCACAACTCAATCTTTGTAACGGATTGAAACATGGATGTAACAAGTCGGCAAATCACCGCTCAGATGCAGGTAACAAACTGATTTTGAAATAGAAAAAGCCGCCCCAAGGGCGGCTTTTGAAAGGTTAGATGTGAAGCGTCAGTTGGCCTGGCGGCGCAGAAATGCCGGAATTTCGATACGTTCCTGATCCGGATCCGCCTGCTGTTCTGCTTGCTGCGGCTGGGCCGCGGGCGCCTGAGCCTGCATCGCGGGCTGCTGGCGAACTGCCTGCGGCTGCTGACGAGCGGCCGGGGCGTCATTGCTGCCGGTCATCCGGTGGATCAGCGAGTTAAGACCGAAACGGCGCTGCCCTTCGGGTTGCTGCTGTGCCTGCTGCTGCTGTTGCGCCTGTGTGGCCGAGGCTGCCGGGCGCACGGCATGCGAGGCCTGCTGCTGTGGCTGCTGCACCCGCTGGGCCGCAGCTTGCAGACGCTCCAAGGCCTGCGGTGACGGCGTGCCCGGCGCCGGAGCCTTGGGTGCAACAAAAGCCGCTTGCGGGGTCTCTTCGGCATCCATTTGCGGGCGGAATTCCGGCACTTGCGGCTGATAGGCAGGGGGCGGCAAGCCGTCGTCGGCCGCTGGCTCCACGGCTTCGACAACATCTTCCATCAGATCCTGCTCAGCGACCTGCTGCACATTCATTTCAGCAAACAGCGACGGCTCTTCCAATGCAGCCGGTGCTTCTTCGGCCAGAGCTGGCGTCGGGGCCGGGGCCGCTTCAGCCGCTGCGGGCTGCTGAACAGGAGTATTCAGCTCCAGCGGCACCGCACGGCTTTCCTCAACACTGACGGTCTGGCGCAGCGGGGCGGACATCGGGCGGCGCGGCACCGGCATATCGGTGTTCACATCGGTTGCGTCGATACCGGTGGCCACGACAGACACGCGCATCTTGCCTTCCATGCCGGTATCCAGGGTCGAGCCGACAATGATATTCGCATCCGGGTCCACTTCCTCGCGGATGCGGTTGGCGGCCTCGTCCAGTTCGAACAATGTCAGATCGTGGCTGCCGGTGATGTTGATCAGCACACCTTTGGCACCCTTGAGGCTGATTTCGTCCAGCAGCGGGTTGGCGATCGCCTTCTCGGCAGCCTGGACCGCGCGGTCCTCGCCTTCACCCTCACCAGTCCCCATCATCGCCTTGCCCATCTCGTCCATAACGGCACGGACGTCGGCAAAGTCGAGGTTGATCAGGCCGGGGCGGACCATCAGGTCGGTCACACCTTTGACACCCTGATACAGCACGTCATCCGCCATCGAGAACGCCTCGGAGAAGGTGGTTTTCTCATTGGCGAGGCGGAACAGGTTCTGGTTCGGAATGATGATCAGCGTGTCGACCACCTTTTGCAGGCTTTCGACACCAGCCTCAGCCTGACGCATCCGCTTCAGACCTTCAAACTGGAACGGCTTGGTAACAACACCAACGGTCAGCACGCCAAGTTCACGTGCTGCCTGCGCGATGATCGGCGCGGCGCCGGTGCCGGTGCCACCGCCCATGCCTGCAGTGATAAAGCACATATGCGCGCCCGCCAGGTGATCGACAATCTGCTCGATGCTTTCCTCAGCGGCAGCGGAACCCACCTGCGGGCGAGCGCCGGCGCCCAGGCCTTCGGTCACTTTGATGCCCAGCTGAACCCGGCTTTTGGCAGCGCTCTGCTGCAGCGCCTGCGCGTCGGTATTGGCCACGACAAACTCGACGCCATCCAGTTCCTTGGCGATCATGTTGTTGACGGCATTGCCGCCGGCACCGCCGACACCAAACACGGTGATCTTTGGTTTCAACTCTTCATTACCGGGCATTGAAAGGTTCAACGTCATGCTCATACCGCCTGTGTTACCGGCCCTTCCCGCAAAGGGCTTTTTCCTGTCCTATTCACCATAATCTACCGCGCAGTGTGGGCTCCGTCATCCTAAAAAGCACGAGGCTCCACAAAATAAGGCCTCATTCTAAGGCTAAAACCGCGGTATTTCGCCGTCCCTAGCAGATATTGGGGAAAGAGCACAAGCCACACACAACAAAACCTCTCCAGCCGCAAAAACGCTTTGCGGAGAAGGTCGTTTCCAAGGTCTGGCTGGCCACTGCTCGGCCTGCTGAATCGCCGCGTTTGCCGCGGACGTTAATGACAACCTAACGGGTCAAAGGGGCACTGTCACGCCTTCTTTGCCCGTTCCGGCTGAACCGATCTGCAGGGGTACGGGCGCCTACCAGTTGTCGCGGAACCAGCGCACGGCACGACCCAGCGTGCCAGCTGGATGGCGGCCTGCAGGCATCTCAAAATCCCACCACTCATCCTGCGGATGGGCGGCAAACAGGCACAGCCCGACAGCCGACGCAAAGCCCGGCCCAGTTGCCGACTGCGGCAGGCCATGGACCCGCAACGGGCGGCCCAGGCGCACCTGCTGCCCCAGGATGCGGCTTGCCAGCCCGTCCAGCCCCATGATCTGGCTCGACCCGCCGGTCAGCACGATCTGCTGACTTGGCAGATATTCGAACCCGGCCGCATCCAGCCGCGCCCGCACCTCTTCCAGAATCTCCTCGACCCGGGGGCGCATGATACCGATCAGCTCAGCCCGGCTGACAGTGCGCCGGTCATGCTCCCAGTCGCCGGTATCGCCGCCAATATCGATGATCTCGCGGTCATCGGCGCCAGTGGCATGCACCCCGCCATTAAATGTCTTGATCCGCTCAGCGTTGGCCATGGGAATGCCCAGCCCCATCGAAATGTCGCTGGTGATGTGATCGCCGCCCAGACGCACCGCGTCAGCATAGATCATGTGTTTCTTCATGAAGACCGAGATAGAGGTGGAGCCACCGCCCATGTCGATACAGGCCGCGCCCAGTTCCTGTTCATCTTCAACCAGCGCCGAGAAGCCGGACGCATAGGCCGAAGACGCAATCCCAGCCAGCTCCAGGTCGCAGCGCTGTATGCAACGCACCAGGTTTTGCACCGCGATGGCATCCACTGTCAGCATGTGCATATCCACCGCCAGCGTCTGCCCCATCTGGCCACGCGGATCGCCCAGGCCGGAACGGTTGTCGAGTGCAAAATTCACCGGCTGCGCATGCAGCACCTCGCGCCCCGCGCCATATTCCGGCACTTCGCAGGAGGCCAACACCTGCGCCACCTCATGCTCGGAGACCACCTGCCCCTCAAGGTCCAGCTTTGCATCCAGCCCATAAGAACGCGGATTGGCACCGGAGAAACAGGCGATCACATGGTCCACCCGCACCTCTGCCATCTTTTGCGCCGCCTGCACCGCAGTACGGATGGCGCGCTCAGTCTCCTGCATGGCGTTGATTTCGCCGAACTGCACCCCGCGCGAACGGGTGGTGGCGGCACCGATCACCCGAAAACCCGACTGGCCTGCAAGTGCGCCGATGGAGCCATCCTCGCTGAGACGCCCGGTGCCGTCGAACCGCAGCACAAGGCAGGCAATCTTGGAACTGCCCACGTCCAGAATGGCGACCACGCCGCGCTGCATTGCCTGACGCCGCATCTGCCGCATCGCCCGTTGCGATTGATAAAGATCTGTCATTTTACTGCCCGCCCCCGTTCAACTGCCGGATCCGCCACCAGTTTTCCACTGAGTTTTCGGTCATCCGAACGGTGGGGCGCCCAGCCAGGCGCATATCCACCGCCGTCACATCACGTTCCAGCAAATCCTGCACTTCACTGACCGCCAGAACACGCTCCAGTGCCCGCACCGGATGACCTACAGGCAGCAGGATCCGCTGCTCGCGGTCCAGCACCACGTCCCAGCGCCGTTCGCCGATCCGAACCAGCCCGCGCAGCCGCGGCCCCAGCGGCTTGGCCGCCGCAAACAGCCGCAGTGCTTCAGCCGCATGTGCCTCTGCTCCCTTGCCGGCGATCAGTGGCAGGTCCGGGTGCAGGCTGCGACGCCCCAGTTCGGCAACGTGAATGCCATTTTCGTCCAGCAGCGCCAAACCTTCGCGGCTGCGCCATATCAACGCCGGCTGGCGCTCTTCGACGTCCACCTGCAGGATACCGCCGGGACGAATTCTGACGCTGGCGGTCTTGACCGGATCCAATCCGGTGATCACATCCCGGATCTGCTCCAGATCCAGATCAAAAGAGCTGACCGGAAATTCCAGCGGCACCACTTCGCGGATATCCTGCGCCACGCTGGTGCCAGCGCCGTCCACTGCCATCACCTTGACCATGAACTCCGGCCGTTCCTGGATCGCCGCTCGGGCCTCCAAATACAGCCCCACCAGTGCGCCGCGCCGCGCCTCATCGGCCAAATAGGCGCTGCCGACTGCAAAGACCAGACAGAACGGTACCCCAAAACGCAGGCCGAAACGAATGCCCGGCGTCAGCATCCAGCGCTGCAACCTGTACTTCAGCCGCGAGGGCGCAGGGTCAAAGCGCTCCTCCTGTGGCTTGCGAAACCAGCCCGTCAGCGGATGCATGACGCGTCCTCCACCATCCAGGCACAGAGCTGCCCAAACGACATGCCGCAGTATTCAGCCTGCTCCGGCACCAGCGATGTCGGCGTCATGCCAGGCTGGGTGTTGGTCTCCAGCAGCACCAGCCCGTGGGCGCCGCGCGCCTCGTCCCAGCGGAAATCTGTGCGGCTGACACCGCGGCAGCCAAGCGCGTCATGCGCCGTCAGCGCATACTCCAGACACAGGTTGAAGATCTCTTGCGGCAGATCCGCGGGCAGCACATGTCGCGAACCGCCGGGTTTGTATTTTGCATCATAGTCATACCAGCCGTCAGTCAGGATTTCTGTCACCGTCAGCGCCTTGTCCCCAACAACCGTGGTGGTCAGTTCGCGGCCCGGCGCATAGGCCTCGACCATCACTTCCGCAGGCATTTCCTTTGCCAACTGCGGTGGACCGTTGGCCGCCTCCTGCACGATGTAGATACCAACGCTGGAGCCTTCGTTGTTGGGCTTCACCACATAGGGCGGCGCCATCACGTGGCCTGTACTTACGTCGTCCCTGGCAAACAGGCCGCTCTTGGCCACCGGCAGCCCAGCAGAGCGGTAAACCTCCTTGGAGCGTTGTTTGTCCATTGCCAGCGCCGAGGCCAGAACGCCGGAATGGGTATAGGGAAGCTGCAGCCATTCCAGCACGCCCTGAACGCAGCCATCCTCACCCCAGCGCCCATGCAGCGCGTTGAACGCCACATCCGGCTTGATGTCCAAAAGCCGTGCGTGCAGGTCAGCGCCCGCATCCACCTCAACGACTTCAAACCCCTCACCGCGCAGCGCCGCCGCGCATTCACGGCCGCTGGACAGCGATACTTCGCGTTCGGCTGACGGTCCGCCCATCAGCACCGCGACTTTCGGGAGTGCCCTGCTCGACTTACTCACCACAAAACGCCTCAATATGCACGGGGCTTTGCGCCCCTGATTCTTGGAGCCTGCAACAGACCCGCTTTATCTATATGTGCCAGGCTGCCCTGGCTTGTTACTGCAGGCTTTGCGCCCTTTGCATCGGCAAATCCTTGCCGCCTCTTCGGCACCCTAACGCCCAAATTCTTACCGGGCCGTTAATGATGCCTTTACCATGTTTACCTAGAGCCGCTGCCCGCCTCTCGAAAAGGCCATGGAATCACCTCAGGCTGCGGCACAAAAGCCATTGTCAGCATTCAGATTTTCCAGCTATTCGGGAAGCGGATCACCTATCCGCATGATTTCCCACTCTAGCGTTATGCCGGAATCTTCGTAAACCTTTTTCCGCACGTCTTCACCCAGCCCCTCCAAATCTGCGGCAGTTGCGCCACCCGTATTGATCAGGAAGTTGGAATGTTTTCCGCTCATCTGGGCGCCGCCGCGCTGTGCGCCGCGCATGCCGGCGTTGTCGATCACTTTCCAAGCCTTGAGATCATGCACATCATCGGCGCGCCCCGTCGAAGAGAACCCGGCCGGGTTTCGGAACGTGGATCCGGCTGAGCGGTCGCGCACCGGCTGGGTTTCATCCCGCTTTTTCAGCTGCGCCTCCATCCGCGCGTGCAGCTCTGCCGGATCGCCCTTGGGCCCTCGCAGAGTGGCAGAAACCAGCACTGCCCCTGCGGGAAACGCGGTCTGACGATACTGGAACTGAAGCTCTTCTGCGGTGATCTCCCGGATCTTGCCATCGCGGGTGACGATCGTGGCCGACACGAACACATCGGCAGTGTAGCTGCCATAGCAGCCCGCGTTCATCCGCACGGCACCGCCGATGGAGCCGGGAATGGTGCGCAGAAACGTGAGGTCGATCCCCGCATCTGCTGCTTTCCTTGCCACATGCGCATCCAGCGCCGCAGCGCCGGCAGTGACAGTTTCGCCATCTGTTTCGATGCTGTTGAACCCACGGCCCAGGCGGATCACCACGGCCCGCATGCCACCATCGCGCACGATCAGATTGGAACCAACCCCCATCGGGAACACCGGCACAGCCGGGTCCAACTGGCGCAGGAAATCTGCCAAGTCATGAATATCCGCCGGCTGGAACAGATAGTCAGCCGGGCCGCCGACCCGCAGCCAGGTCAGTTCCGCAAGCGGCTTCTGCCTGACAAGGCGGCCACGCACCGCCGGAAGTATAGCTTGATCTTGCGCCGCCATCGCCGCTTCCGCCCCAAGTTCCATCCAATGAACGCGAATAGTCCGTAAACAAGATGGCCGCGGAAATAAAGGGACAACGCGACCTCCCGGAAATCATGCATATGCCCCGCATAGCATTGCTTCTGCTCTAGCCAGATCATCGCGGCCAGCCATCCCGCTGCCGCCACCGCCGCCAGCCTATGCCGACGGAAACGGGCGAGAGCGTAAAAGCCAAACAGCCACATCAGGCCAAAGGCCAAAGGCCAGCCATACTGCAGAAACGGCGAACATTGCCGACCTCCACTGTCGGGAAAACTTACCGACATCAAACAGGTTACACAAAAGTCAGGCAGCCACCATAGCCTGCCTTTCGGAACATCCCGTTAACACTTTAGCTGCAATTGTTGCTTTCACCGCCGGACGCTGCGGCGGATCCAGCGGCCCAGATATATGACCGGCCAGCGCAGCACCGACAGGCCCGCCAACAGCACCGCCAGCCCCCACCACGGCCCGTTCTCATAGGTGACATATCCCAAGAGCGGAATACCCAGCGCAATCAGCACATAGGCCCGCCGCCAGTGATTGTCGCGGCTGGGTATGATCGCCAACATATTGGCTGCCAGCGCCCAGACAGCCGCAAGGGTCAGCGACAGCGTCATTGCTCCACCTTTCCGCCCTTGGCCCAAGCCCCAGGAAAGCAATCAGCCAACCGTGTCAGCATGCCCAGAGGCGCCCCAAAGACCACAGAAGACCGGAAGGTCGCCCAATCCACCGAATTTGAACCCCGGTATCGGCACATCAGACTGCCAGAAAACAGCAGCAACACAGCCGACAGCCACCCCGGCAAAACGCCGAAACAGGCGCCAACAAATAGCAAGTCAACTGGCGCGAGGATCAACATCTAGCCACGCAGCCGGTCCGGCAGGCCGTTGGCCCAGGTGCTGATGGTGCCGGCACCAAGGCAGACCACCATGTCGTCGGGGCGCGCCTGCTCGCGCACCAGGCGCTCCAGGTCATCTTCATTCAGGATGGCGCGGGCGTGGCGGTGGCCGTGGCGGATGAGCCCCTCGACCAGATCATCACGGCTGGCGCCCTCAATCGGGTCTTCGCCGGCGGCAAAAACCTCGGCAATTGCCACCACGTCGGCCTCGTTGAAACAGGCGCAGAAATCCTCGAACAGATTTGACAGGCGCGAGTATCGGTGCGGCTGATGCACCGCAATGACCCGGCCTTCGCTGGCCTGGCGGGCTGCCTTAAGCACCGCAGCAATTTCCACCGGATGGTGGCCGTAGTCGTCAATGATGGTGATGCCGTCCACTTCGCCCACTTTGGTGAAGCGGCGGTTCACCCCGCCGAAGGCCGCCAGGGCGGTGCGAATTTCTGTGCTGTTCATGCCCAGATGCCGCGCCACAGCGACTGCCGACAGCGCGTTTGAAACATTGTGATCCCCCGGCATCGGCAGGGTGCACCCCTCGATCACCCGGTCCTCGGCCTGTAGATGTACATCGAAATGGGCAACGCCCGCTTTGTATGTCAGGTTCACCGCCCGCACGTCAGCCTGGGCGTTGAACCCATAGGTCACGACACGGCGGTCAGAGATCCGCCCGATCAGCGCCTGAACCTCGGGGTGATCAGTGCAGCAGACCGCGATGCCATAGAAGGGGATATTAGAGACAAACTCCAAAAAACCGTCGCGCAGCGTGTCGAAGTCGCCCCAGTGTTCCATATGCTCAGGGTCAATATTGGTGACAACGGCAATGGTCGCGGGCAGCCGGTTGAAGGAGCCGTCGCTTTCGTCCGCCTCGACCACCATCCATTCGCCCTGCCCCATCCGCGCATTGGAGCCATAGGCGTGAATGATACCGCCATTGATGATGGTCGGGTCAAAGCCGCCGGCCACCATCAGCTCTGCCATCATGGTGGTGGTGGTGGTCTTGCCGTGGGTGCCGGCAATGGCGACGTTGGATTTCAGCCGCATGAGTTCAGCCAGCATATCAGCGCGGCGTACCACCGGCAGGCCACGTAAACGGGCCTCATCCAGTTCCGGATTGCCCGGTTTGATCGCCGAGGAGATCACCACAACCGCGGCCTCTTCCAGGTTTTCCGCCTTCTGACCCACAAAGATACGCGCGCCCAGCTCTTCCAGACGCTGGGTGATCTTTGACGATTTCAGGTCTGATCCCTGCACCACATAGCCAAGGTTCAAAAGCACCTCGGCGATGCCCGACATGCCGATGCCTCCGATACCCACAAAATGGATCGGGCCGACATCACCGGGCAGTTTGGTTGCAGGGTTCATGACGTTATCCTTCCTCGGCCAGCTGTTCCACCAGTGCTGCCAGACGTTCGGCAGCATCGGGAACCCCGGCGCTCAGCGCAGCAGCTGACATCTGCGTGGCAGCCTGCGGGTTACTCAGAATTGCGCCCATATGCTCTGTCAGCGCCGGGATATCAAGGGCGCTTTCCGGGATCATCACAGTGGCATTGGCATCAACCAGCCCGCGGGCGTTGGCGGTCTGATGATCACCCGCCGCAGCAGCATAGGGGATCAGGATCGACGGCCGCCCGATCACCGAGATATCTGCCACCGACGAGGCCCCGGACCGGGAGATCACCAGCTGCGCCTCCGACATGCGGCTTGGTACGTCGGTAAAGAAGGTCTGCACATCTGCATTGATGCCATGTTCAGCGTAAAAGGCATTGACCCGGTCCAGATCCTCGGCCCGTGCCTGATGCGACACCCGCAGATGCTTGCGGATCTCTTCCGGCAGTGCAGCCACGGCGGCGGGAACCACATCTGACAGGATGCGCGCGCCCTGGCTGCCGCCCATCACCAGCAGTGACATCGGATAATCGCCCGGCGGAATATAGCCGGCTCCGGCCCGCTCCATCACGGCGCTGCGCACCGGGTTGCCCACATGTTCATGCGCAACACCTTCTGGCAGCGCGGTTGGCCAAGTGCCGCAGGCCACGCCAGCGACGCGGGCGGCAAAGATCTGGTTCACCCGGCCCAGCACGCCGTTCTGCTCATGGATCATCCGCGGCAGCTTCAGCAGCGTCGCCGCCGCCAGCGCCGGGATCGACGGGTAGCCGCCAAAGCCGATCACCGCATCGGGGCGGTCACGGCGCATCTGCATCATCATCGACAAAACGCCGCCTGCGATCTTCGGTGCCACCAGCGCCTTGGCCAGCAGCCCGCCGCGGGCAAAAGTGGCAGAGGAAACCTGCGAAATCTCGACTGCGCTCGGAAAAGACGCCGTATAGCGCGCCCCGCGTGCGTCAGTCGACAGCTTCACCCGCCAGCCGCGGGCCAGCATCATCTCTGCCAAGGCTTGTGCAGGAAACATATGGCCGCCGGTTCCCCCGGCAGCCATCAAGAGCATTTTCTGTGCCATCGCAGCTGGCCTCTTCTCTATTCTCGTCAGCGGCCGCGGCCGTTCAGGTAATCGGCAATCCCGCCCTGCGGGCGCGTCCGGGTAAAGGCCAGCAGCATACCCACTGCGATGCCCGTGGCAATCAGCGAGGATCCGCCATAGCTGACAAACGGCAAAGTCATGCCTTTGGCCGGCAAAAGCCGCACCGCAACCCCCATGTTGATCATCGCCTGAACGCCAAACATGCACACAAGGCCGGTGCCTGCCAGGCGAATGAAAGTGTCTCGTTCGCGCATCAGCCGGAACAGCGAGCGCACAACAATCAGCGCATAAAGCGCAATCAGAACCGCCACCAGAACCAGCCCGTATTCCTCCGCGGCAACAGCGACGATAAAGTCCGTATGGGCATCCGGCAGCGACCATTTCACCTGCCCCTCACCGACACCGACGCCAAACAATCCGCCCTCGCGGATCGCGTTGGTGGCATATCCCAACTGCGTGGTCGGATCGACATCCGGGCTCAGAAAACCGTCAATGCGGCGGGCAAAATGTTCTGAACTGTTGTAGGCAAAGACCCCACCCATCACGACCACCGCGGCCATGCACACCAGCAACAGCATCGGTGCACCGGCCACAAAATACATCACCCCCCAGCCGAACAGGATCAGGCTCGCCTGGCCGAAGTCCGGCTGCAAAACCAGCATCATCACGACCATCATGCACAGCGCAAAAGACATCAGCGTGCCCGGCGGGCCATTGATCTGCTGGCTGGCGGCAATCATCCAGGCCGCCACAATGACAAAGCCTGGCTTCAGGAATTCAGACGGCTGCAGCGAGGCAAACCCCAGGGAATACCAGCGCACAGCCCCCTTGCCGAAATCGGTGCCGAAAATCGGCAGGAACGCCAGCGCAACAAAGGCCAAGGCAAAGCCCAAAACCGCCAGCCGCCGCACCAGGGTCGGCGACATGACAGAGGTCACCAGCATCGCCGCCAGCGCCGTCAGGCCAAAAACCGCCTGCCGCTGCACATAGTGAAAATTGCCGAACCCGTTCCTCTCCGCCAGCGGCACCGAGGCCGCAAGCCCCAGCAAAAGCCCGATCACGAACAGCATCAAGATGCAGGACATCGTCCATTTATCCAGCGTCCGCCACCACTTAGGAAGAATCGGTTCACCAGCCTGCACGGGAACCGCGCCATAGACCATCTCAGTCATGGGAATACCACCACTATATGCCTCGCTCCGCCCCATTTTTGGGGTCTCCCGGAAACTGTAACGAAACGTGAGCTGCGGCGCCAGAAAAAGAACACAGTTCGGCGGAAAACCACCGCTGGGCCACCCGGCTGGCTTGACAGGCAGGAAGCTGCTGCTGTTGGAGCCCGCTGACAGGCTTTCCCGCCAGCAGTACAAACAGCAAACCGCCGCGGCCGCCAGAACATCTGGCCGGGCAGCAGACAGCTCTCTGATTGGCACCACACCTGCCCCTGTCGCTGAAAGGCGTCTTGAGGCGGACTCCGCCTTTCCCTTCAGGTTCTAGCCACACTGCATCCCGCCGACCTGTCTGAGCGGCAGCCTGAACAGCACCTTGATCGATGGGTAAAACTGGATCGCCGCATTCGAGAACACCGGCCGGTGCCCAGGGCGGCCCACATACGGCGCATACCAGGCCGTCTCCTTGCCCAGTCAGATCAGCAATGACCCGCGCAACGTGGTAGGTGGACCGGATTGTCGTGCAGGAGCGGGCAGGTTTGGCTTGCCCATACCATCTGTCCAACCCTATGAAATTTGTTCTGAAGCGCTAACGGGAGGTGTCTGCAACAATGCCCACCCGACCGGAAACAACGCCAAAGTTTCGCAAGATACGACAAGCGCAGACACAAACGGCGTTACCGTGCCTCTTGTGACATTGCTGTGCAATGCACTGGCAGGCAGTGGCGCGAGATCATGTTCGGTCGATTGAAAGATTGGCAGCGTGTCGCCACCCGAAACGACAGATGCCCATAGGTCTTCTTCACAGCAATCTTAAAGATCGCCCTCATCATTTACGGGCTATGCGGTCTAAGCCTAGGAGCACCTCATGGGTACAGTCCAATTGTCAGTTGGTATTTCATGTGCCTCGACACATGCGGCAATTTCATCTCTCATTGCAGCCAGGATAAAATCGATCTCGCTCTCGCGCGCCTGATATCGTCCGACTTCCCGTCCCGTTAACAAATTTCTGAGAGCTGGGCGCATTCTTTTGGGAAAAACTCTTCGCCCCAAATCCAACAACCGCTCATTCTTGAGAAATTGTACGGCCTGAGGTCGTTTCACGACATGCCGCTTATTGTCATGTTGCAATTCCCCTTCAACCTCATCGGCATATCCCATCCAGCCCAGTAGCTTTTTGCGCTCGGCATCCTCTCGGATACGGTGGAAATCCAATACGGTCAGACGATCCCCGAATATCTCTTTGTATCTTCCGATCTGCGTGAAATAGTGAGACCGCTCAATATGTCGAAAAAGCGGATGATAGCCTTTGTCTTTCCGCTCCTTTTCAAGCTTCAATGAGTCAAGCAGACTATCGGTCTGCCACCCCAAGCGCAGGGTGTGTTCGTATTCTGAAACTATTCTTTCAATTGGATCTCGCAAAACCGCGACCAACCAAAATTCACCCACATCATCTCGGTCAACAAATCGGGCAATGTTTTCCACCGCAGCCGGACAGGACAAATTGTCGGTAGATGCTTCAATTCTCAACTCAGCTTCTGGATTTTCACTGTACTCGTCAAAAAATGCCCCGACACTCTGTGGTCTACCTTCCAGGAAATCCGCTCCTGGGCCACTCCAATCGAGATCAGCAAAATCGGTGAAGTACAGTGTTTCCTTTTGCCGGGCCAAGGCGGCATAGGGCTGCAGACCCAACCAAGCGGACAAACTGCTTGTGCCGCATTTGGGGGCACCCAGCATAATCAAGTAATTTTTGCGCACGACCAACGCCTCGGCAGTTTGACCTGAAGTTCTTGTTTCTTGTGAACTCTTGCCCTTTGAAAGTAAAGCCACGGCCCAGTCGGCCCTGCCAATTGCCAGGCTTCTCTGCTGCGTCCCGGCTGAACTTTGCGCCTCTCCTGGTAGACAGAAACGAACCCGCGACTTTCCCTTTCCCACAAGGCGCAGATGACATTCCCACTCTCCTCACAGCCGACAGGAGGTAACGGTTTCTATGCTGAAGACCGGTAGGATCTTGCGCCATGATGGCGGTGCTGTGCGGCCTGATGTCAGGCGCGGTCAGCAGCATCAACTGCGGCTGGCGTGAGACTTGCAGCGGTCAAGCTGACTTTGCGGGTCGAGGGGATGTGCGCGTTTGACGTTGCTTGGTAGATCATGCCATTAACGCGCAGCCCTGCGAGACCCTGAGGTGCATGAATAAAATTCGCTCGATATTGACCGGTGATGGTGTTGGTGCTCGTGCTGGCCGTAGCGCAATCTGGAGCTTTGCCGAATTTGGTGGCAGCCAGGCGTTGCGCCTCCTGTCCAATCTGGTCCTGACGCGCCTGCTCTTCCCCGAGGCCTTTGGCCTGATGGCGCTGGTCACCGTTGTCACCACCTGCCTGATGCTGTTTTCCGACACTGGTGTGCGACCGTCGATCATCCAGAATCCGCGCGGCAATGATCCTGCGTTCCTCAACACCGCATGGACGGTTCAGGTGGTCAGGGGACTGCTCCTGTGGCTGATGACGCTGGCCTTGGCCCAGCCCATTGCTGCCCTGTACGATGCGCCCTTGCTTGCGGATATCCTCCCGGTGGTGGGCCTGACCCTGGTGATCCAGGGCTTCGAGCCAACCGCCATCCACACCGCGAACCGTTACCTCGCTCTGGGCCGGTTTACCCAGATCACACTCGGCTCTCAGATCATCTCACTGACCTTTACCGCGTTCCTGGCCTGGCAACTGCAGTCCGTCTGGGCCCTGGTCATCAGCAACGTGTTCTCAAGCACGCTGCAGACCATCGCATACCACGTCTTCTTGCCTGGCCTGAGAAACCGGTTTTTGCTGGAACGCGACGCCTTCTGGCAGATTTTCCATTTTGGCAAATGGATTTTCCTCAGCACCGCCGCAGGCGCGGTACTTTTGCAGGGGGATCGCGCGATCCTTGGCATCTTTCTGCCGCTGGAAGCGCTGGGGGTCTACAGTATCGGCTACTTCCTCGGGAGCATCCCCGTCCTTCTGTCCAACGCCCTGCAACAAAAGGTCGTCTTCCCTCTCTACAGAATGAAGCCCCCAACCGAGAGCGCCGCCAATCGCATCACCCTGTTCCGCGCGCGCCGCCTTATCGCCGCAAGCCTGCTGATGCTTGTGATCCTGCTTGCCTTTACGGGCCCAACCCTTGTCGACCTGCTCTACGATTCTCGGTATTCTGCCGCCGGACCGATCATCACGCTCTATAGTCTGTCCCTGGTCCCCCTGGTGACCCTCAACACCATCAACGTTGCTCTTATGGGGGCAGGTGAAACAAGGGGCATGTTCTTCATCGCCGGCACAACAGCCCTGTTCCAAACCGGCCTGCTATTTGTCGGCATCCCAGCCCTGGGTATCTCGGGTGCCATTTTGTCCTTGGGTCTGGCGGCCTTGCTCAGCTATCCGCTACGGCTATATTTTTCCCTGAAATTCAGCGTCTTCGACCCTGTTCAGGACATTGGTTTCACCCTGCTGGGCCTCGCTTGCGCGGCGGCGGCCTGCGCGGCACATTGGGACAGGGTTGCAACGCTATTCTCGCATTGACCTGGCGGCGAACAACTGCACTTTCCGCTGCCCCGCGGCAGCAAAGCTGATGCCCGCGCGGCCTCTCTGAGGCTGCGATCTCTGGCAGCGAAAGAAGCCAAGGTACAAGTCGGCCTCAAAGCATGCCATCACCTCCACTCCAGCAAAGCCCCCACCCGACACACCCATCCAAGCAGCCACAGACGTTACTTCGGCCCCCATCACCGGCACTTCCTCTTGCGCCACCATCCGTTCCGTGGTCGATGCGCCTATGCAGGTAAACACTCTGATTCTCGGCGCCGGCGCGGCCGGCATGATGTGCGCGCGCCATGCGGGCGGCAGCACTTTGGTGATCGACCACGCCAAGGCGCCGGGCGAGAAAATCCGCATCTCCGGCGGCGGCCGCTGCAACTTCACCAACATGTATACAGAAGCCAAGAACTACCTGTCGGCCAACCCGCATTTCTGCAAATCGGCGCTGGCGCGCTACACCCAGTGGGATTTCATCGAACTGGTGGACCGCCACGGCATCGCCTGGCACGAAAAAACCCTGGGCCAGCTGTTCTGCGACGGCTCGTCCAAGCAGATCATCGCCATGCTGGTACAGGAGATGCAGCAGGCCGGGGCGGACCTCTGGCTGCACAGTTCTCTGGAACGTGTTGAGCAGACCGCCGACGGTTTCATCGTCCAGCTTCTGCGAGAAGGCAAGCCGCAGACCGTCTCCTGTCGCAACCTGGTGCTGGCGACCGGCGGCAAATCCATCCCCAAGATGGGCGCCACCGGCATCGCTTATGACCTTGCCCGCCAGTTCGGCCTGGATGTAACAGAAACCCGCGCAGCTCTCGTGCCTTTCACCTTCCCCGATGGTCGGTTTCAGCCGCTGGCCGGAACCGCTCTGCCCGCGCGTCTCAGGAACGAACGCGCCACATTCGACGAGGCACTGCTGTTCACTCATCGCGGCCTCTCCGGCCCATCCGTTCTGCAGCTGTCCTCCTATTGGCGGGAAGGCGAAGAGATCACGGTGAACCTGATCCCGGACACGCCGCTTTTTGATCTCTTGCGGGATCAGCGCCAGGCCGAAGGCCGCCGCGACCTGACCACCGAGCTGGCGCGCCACCTGCCTGCCAAGCTGGTGGACTTCCTGAAACCCCAGCTCGACCTCAAGGGCCGCCTGGCCGACCAGTCCGACGCCGCGCTGCAAGGCTTATGCGATGCTCTGCAAACCTGGCGCCTGCTGCCCGCCGGCACCGAGGGCTACCGCACCGCCGAGGTCACCCTTGGCGGCATCAGCACTGACAGCCTGTCCTCCAAAACCATGGAAGCCCAGGCCGCCCCCGGCCTTTACGCCATCGGCGAAGCAGTGGACGTGACCGGCTGGCTTGGCGGTTACAACTTCCAATGGGCCTGGGCCTCCGGCCACGCCGCAGGCACCGCCATCGCCGCCACGGGCTGATTTCCCGGGACCGTTCCGCTTCGGAGCCGCCTTCGCCTGAGGAGAGACAGCCGGGGATGGCGGGCGGGGTCAAGGGAAATCGCGGAGGCTCCGCCCGCAAGGGCGGATACCGCTGTTTCACTTGGGCGCGGCTGGCAGCTCTGGCAGGCACGGATCATGCGCAGGCGGATCAGAGGCGGGTTTTCCGCTTGGGTGGGCCCAGAAGCCCCTCCTCCCCCTAACCCTCAACGAAGACTTTGTTGTTCGGCGTCATCCCACGGGTATAGGTGCAGAAGGTGTCATGCGCGTCCGGCGTGGTGGTGTGGATCTTGATATTGGTGATCACCTCCACTGAACCGGCGTCCAAACAGGCCTTCTCGGCCTGCTTCACAATCTCCAGCAGCTGGTCCAGTTCTCCCTTCATGGTGGTTTCCATCGCTCCCACCTGAAACGGCACGCCAGAGGCTTTCACGACCGCAATCGCCTGATCCACCACTTCGAAATTATTGCCTTCACGTAGCCGTGGAATGACCTGAAAGGCCAGCATCACCGTGTTTTTTCCCTGGGCTGCCGTGCTCATTGCTTCAATCCACCCTGCCGGCCTGTCCCAGCCGCTTTTTCACCTCCGCCGTGAAATCATCGCCGCGCTGTTCGAAATTGTCATATTGGTCAAAGCTTGCCGCCGCCGGCGCCAGCAGCACAGTGTCGCCAGCCCCTGCCTCTGCCATGGCCCGTTCCACCGCTGCGGCCATGGTGGTGCAAACCTCTGCCTCGACATCCAGCTGCAGCGCAAAGCCCGCTGCCTCGCGGCCAATCACATAGGCTTTGGCGACATTGCCAGTCTGCCCCTGCAGCGCGTCCAGCCCACCGTCCTTCTCCAGTCCGCCGCAGATCCAGCGGATGTTTTTGAAGGCGCTCAGCGCTTTCACCGCACTGTCCAGATTGGTGGCCTTGCTGTCATTCACATAGCGCACCCCATTCGCCTCGGCGATGGTCTGGCTGCGGTGCGGCAGGCCGGGGAATGTGGCCATCGCCTCGCCGATCAGCCGCGGCGCCAGCCCCAGCGTGCGCGCCGCCGCATAGGCCGCGCAAGCGTTCTGGTGGTTGTGTGCGCCGGGCAGGCCCATCATTTCGCGCAGATCGATTGAGGCCGCCTGCCGCCCCTTGCGGTACTCGCTCAGAAACCCTTTCTTGGCAAACACCTGCCAGCCCGGCCCGGTCAATTTACGCGCAGCGGAAATCCGGATCACCCGGTCGTCACCCTGCCCTTCGGACAGCTGGCCCGCCAGGAACAGCCCCTCGTCCTCGTCGATGCCAATGACCGCCCGGTCCGGGCCGCCCTCGGCAAACAGCCGCCGCTTGGCCGCAAAATAGCCGCCCATGCCGCCATGCCGGTCCAAATGATCGGACGACAGGTTGGTGAACACCGCCACGTCCGGGGTCAGCGCGCGGGCAAGTTCGGTCTGATAGCTCGACAGCTCCAGCACCACCACGCCGCCATTGCCCGGCGGATCAATGCCCAGCACCCCGCGACCGATGTTGCCCGCCAGCTGGCTCTCGCGGCCTGCCTCCTGCAGGATGTGGTGCAGCAGCGCCACCGTGGTCGATTTGCCGTTGGAGCCCGTCACCGCCACCACCCGCGGCGGTTGGTCATGCATCTGCCATTCAGCATCGGCAAAGGAGCGGAAAAACAGCCCGATGTCGTTGTCCACCGGCACGCCCGCCTCCATTGCTGCCCGGATCACCGGATTGGGTTTCGGGTAAAGATGCGGAATGCCGGGCGAAGTGATCAGGGCAGCCACATCGTCAAAGGCGCCGCCCTTATGCAGATCGCGGCAGGCAAAGCCTTCCGCCTCTGCCGCCTCCCGCGCCGCCGGATTGTCATCCCAGCAAAGGGCCTCGGCCCCGCCTTCACGAAGGCTGCGCGCCGTCGTCAAGCCAGAGCGCCCCAGCCCCAGCACAGCGACCTTCGCGCTCTCATATCCTTTGACCGGGATCATTGCCTGCCCTCATCTTTCAAAACCAGTTCCAGAGGCACTTTGCACAGGAGCCCCCCCGCCTTCAAGCGCCGCCCGCACGGGCCGCAGGGCCCGTGCCGCGCCCAACAATTTACAGGCAGGCTTAGCCTGCCGAAATTGGCGGGAGCCGCCCCCACATTGCGCCTGTTGCGCACCCTGCGAACGCCGCCCTCATCACATCTTCATCCCGCCGGGTTACGGTCCAACCGTTGCAACGAAAATACCAGGAGACCGGCCCCCTCGGACCACCTTTTTCAGCAGGTGCAGGGCGGGCCCGCATAGGCCGACAGACGGGCATGACCCCTTGGCAAGGGTCATCCGACGCTCCGCCCCTCCGGCGGCGCCGCCTTCTTCTTTCAAAGACAAACCGCCCGCAGCTGCAGCCCCGGGCGGTTCCATAAAAGAAGACCTCAAACCACCCCGCCGCAGAGACGGCGCGGTGGCACAGCGGCGTGTCTTACCGCACTTTCAACGTCGCCAGACCAATCATCGCCAGGATCAGCGAGATGATCCAGAACCGGATCACGATCTGCGGCTCGGCCCAGCCTTTTTTCTCATAGTGGTGATGGATCGGCGCCATCAGGAACACCCGCCGCCCGGTGCGTTTGAAATATAGAACCTGGATGATCACCGACAATGCCTCAACCACAAAAAGCCCGCCGACAATGGCCAGCACCAGCTCGTGCTTGGTGGCCACCGCAATGGCGCCCAGTGCGCCGCCAAGGGCGAGCGAGCCGGTGTCGCCCATGAACACCGCCGCGGGTGGCGCGTTATACCACAGGAACCCCAGCCCTGCGCCGAACAATGCGGCGCAGAAAATCAGGATCTCACCCGTGCCGGGCACATAATGCACATCCAGATATTCGGTAAAGTCGACCCGACCCACCGCATAGGCAATCACGCCCAGGGTGCCGGCCGCAATCATCGACGGCATAATGGCAAGACCATCCAGCCCGTCCGTTAGGTTGACCGCATTGGCCGCACCGACGATGACGCAGATCGAGAACGGCACGTAGAACAGGCCGAGGTTGATCAGAGTATCCTTGAACACCGGCAGCGCCAGCTGGTGCTGCAGCGGTTCCGGGTGGTAGGCTGCGGCCCAGACCGAGGCGATGACCGCAATCAGCACGCCCAGCGCCAGCCGCACCTTGCCCGGCACGCCTTTGGTGTTCTGCTTGGAGACCTTGGCATAGTCATCGGCAAAACCGATGAGCCCGTAAGCCATGGTCACAAACAGCACCAGCCAGACAAAGGGATTGTCCCAACGCGCCCACATCAGTGTCGCGGTCAGCAGCGCCCCGACGATCAGCAAGCCCCCCATGGTGGGCGTGCCCGCCTTGGAGAAATGCCCCTCTGGCCCGTCATCGCGGATCGGCTGGCCTTTGCCCTGGCGTTTGCGCAGCACGTTGATCAGCGGTCTGCCGAACAGGAAGCCAAAGATCAGCGCGGTCATGAAGGCGCCGCCTGCGCGGAAGGTGATATAGCGGAAGAGGTTGAAAAAGTCCCCTCCGTCCGACAAAGCGGTCAGCCAATAGAGCATTTTGCTCTTCCCCCGATCTTCTAGGTGTTTTCTGATTTGGAGCCGGATTGACCCATTTCGCGGATGCCGTCAACGATCTTGGCCAAAGCCATGCTGAGCGAGCCCTTGGCCAGCACGATGTCGCCACCCCAGATTTCGCCCGCCAGCCCCGGCACTGCCTCCGCGCTGGTTGCATACCAGCCGCCGCGTTTTGCCTCCGGCAAAGCCTCATGCAGCGCCTGCATCAGCGGGCCGATACAGTGGATTTTATCGATGCCCTGCACCGCGTCCAACGTCGCAAGTCCGGCGTGCAGCTGGACCTCCTGCGGGCCAAGCTCCTTCATGTCGCCGACATAGGCAATCCGCCGCCCCTGCCCAGGCGTTGCCGCCAGCACTGCCAGCGCCGCAGCCATCGAGGTCGGATTGGCGTTGTAGCTGTCGTCCAGCAGGGTGAGCTCCCCGCTCTCCAGCCGGATCGTTTCGCGCACTCCACGCCCCTTGACCGGCGACCACAGCGCAAGGCTTTGGGCTGCCTTGACCGGGTCAGCGCCCAAGGCCTCGATACAGGCCAGAGCGCCCAAGGCATTCATTGCAAAATGCGCGCCAAGGGATTGAATATGCAGTTCTATCTCGCCGCCATTGGCGGTGGCGCGGGCAACGGTTTCTTCGCCCTTGATGCCGGCAGAATGCAGTTTGTAATCCGCTGCGGTCTCGCCAAACCAGCGGGTGGTTACGCCCAGCTCTGCAGCCACATCCCGCAGCACATGAGCCTCCGCAATATCGGCGTTCAGCACCGCGACGCCGCCCGGCTCCAGCCCCTCCATGATCGCGGCTTTTTCTCGGGCAATGCCTTCGACGTTGTCAAACGCCTCCAGGTGAACCGCGGCAACCGTCGTCACCATCGCCACATGCGGGCGTGCCTGTTTTGCCAGCGGGGCGATTTCGCCAGGGTGGTTCATGCCGATCTCGATCACCGCAAATTCCGCATCGCGCGGCATCCGCGCCAATGTCAGCGGCACACCCCAATGGTTGTTGTAGCTGGCAACAGCTGCATGGGTGCGGCCCTGGTCCGACAACATCCGCGCCAGCATTTCCTTGGTCGAGGTCTTGCCGACCGAGCCGGTTACCGCAACGACTCTGGCCTGGCTGCGTGCCCGCGATTCCCAGGCCAAAGCCTCCAGCCCCGCCTGCACATCATCGACGACCAAAAGCGGCGCATCCGCAGGCACCCCATCCGGAATGCGGGAGACCAGCGCCGCGCCTGCGCCCTTCTCCAAGGCCTGCGCCACAAAGTCATGACCGTCGCGGGCAGCCTTCAGCGCCACAAACATGTCACCCGTTTCAATCGTGCGGGTGTCGATGGACATGCCGGTGACAGCCCAGTTTCCCTGCACCCTGCCGCCAGTTGCGGCGGCGGCCTCTGCCGCAGTCCAAAGGGTCATGCGAGCCTCCCGTCCAATGCTGCCACGGCGATGCTGGCCTGTTCCACATCATCAAAGGGCAAAATCTGATCACCCACGGTCTGGCCGGTTTCATGCCCCTTGCCGCAGACAATCAGCGCATCGCCCGCCTGCAGCATGTCAGCCCCGCGCAGGATCGCCTCGGCGCGGTCGCCAATCTCGATACAATCCGGCGCGCCACCCTTGACCGCCGCGCGGATGATGGCAGGGTCTTCACTACGGGGGTTGTCGTCGGTGACGATCACCACATCGGCATTGTCATGCGCCGCCTGCCCCATCAGAGGCCGCTTGGTAGTGTCGCGGTCGCCGCCCGCACCGACAATGGCAATCAGCCGCCCCAGCACATGCGGGCGCAGTGCCTTGATGGCGCTGGCCACGGCGTCGGGGGTGTGCGCGTAGTCGACAAATACGGCAGACCCATTGTCACGCGACGCCGCCAGCTGCATCCGGCCGCGCACGGTGGTCAGATGCGGCAGGGTTTCAAACACCCGTTCCGGATCCTCTCCGCCGGCAATCACCAGCCCACAGGCCAGCAGAACATTTTCCGCCTGAAAGCCGCCGATCAGATTGAGACGCAGCTGATATGGCTTGTCATGCCAGGAGAACCGCACATCCTGACCGGTACCATCATAACGCATCCCCTGAAGGTTCAGGTCGCCAAGACCCCGGCCCACGGAAATCACCTCCTGCCCGCGGGCAGCGGCGACCGCCCGCATCTCGGCACCGCGCGGGTCGTTCATGTTGATGACAGCGACGCCTTCATCCGGCAGCACCCGGCGGAACAGACCTGCCTTGGCCGCGAAATAGGCCTCAAACGTTTCGTGGTAATCCAGATGATCCTGAGTGAAATTGGTGAAGCCTGCCGCCGCCAGCTGCACCCCGTCCAGACGGCGCTGGTCCAGCCCATGCGAGGAAGCCTCCATCGCCGCATGGGTGACACCCGCATGTGCCGCAGCAGCCAGGGCGCGATGCAGGGTGATGGGTTCCGGCGTGGTATGCGCCAGCGGATAGGCCCACGCGCCTTCGATGCCGGTTGTGCCCATGTTCACGGCCTCATGGCCCAGCTCAGCCCAGATCTGGCGCACGAAGGTCGCAACCGAGGTCTTGCCGTTGGTGCCGGTGACCGCCACCATGGTCTGCGGCTGGCCGCCAAACCACAGCGCAGCGGCATAGGCCAGCGCCTGGCGCGGGTCCTCGACCACCACCAGCGCCGCATGGCTTTCGCCAAGAACCGTTGCAGCGATGTCCGCCCCGGCAGCATCTGTCAGAATGGCAGAGGCGCCTTTCTCCAACGCACCGGGAACGAATTTGGCGCCATGGACCTGGCTGCCCGGCAAGGCGGCAAACAGGAAGCCCTCGCGCACCTCGCGGCTGTCCACCGCCAGACCGCTGATCTGCGGGTCGGCACCGCCACGGGCCGTCAGCCCCAATTGGCCCAGTCTCAATTGGTTCTGGGGCTGGTCTGATCTGCTGCTGCTCATGGCGGCCCTTTACCTGTGTCAGTTCGAGGTGAGGGTTATACCAGTCACCTCTGCGGGTTCAACTTGCGGCCGCAGCCCCAGCAATGGGGCCACGCGCCCGATCATTTCAGCCGCCACCGGAGTGGCTGTCCAGCCTGCGGTCCGGCGTTCCTCGCCGTGGGCGATGATGGAAGGTTCATCCAGCGTCACAATCAGCACGTATTTCGGGTCATGTGCCGGGAAAATAGAGGCAAAAGTGGCGATCACCTTGTCATCATAGTAGCCGCCACGGGGTTTGGGTTTATCTGCGGTGCCGGTCTTGCCGCCCACCTGATAGCCCTCGACCTCAGCAAAGGACGCGGTGCCTTCGCTGACCACCTTGCGCAGCATGGTGCGCGCGGCGGCGGCAGAGGCCTCGCTCATCACCCGCTCGCCCAGCTGCGGGCCTTTCTGTTTCAGAATCGTCGGCGCCACGTAGCGACCGCCATTTGCAACCGCAGCATAGCCTGCCGCCAGATGCATCGGCGTGGTGGAAATACCGTGACCATAAGAGATGGTCATCGCTGACAACTCTGACCAGTTCGGCGGCAGCAGCGGCTTGCCGCCCGCAGCTTCGGAGATTTCAAACGGTGTCGGCTCCAGCATGCCCATGGTGTCCAGGAAGCTTTTCTGCCGTTCCACCCCGATCTGCTGCGCCAGCCGCGCGGTGCCGATGTTGGAAGATTTGACGATAATTTTAGTTACCGACATTTCGTTGCCGTAGTTGCGGAAATCGCGGATCGCAAAGCGGCCCCAGCGCAACGGCCCGCGGGTGTCGATCACGGTATCGGCGGTGACCAGCCCCAGATCCATGGCCTGCGCCGCGGTAAAGATCTTGAAGGTGGAGCCGAGCTCATAGACCCCCTGCACCGCGCGGTTGAACAGCGGGCTGGCCGACGGATCAAAGCCCGAGGTCGGCGGGCGCGGCCGGTCGTTGGGATCGAAGTCCGGGAAGGACACCACCGAGATCACCTCGCCCGTGTGGGCATCCATCAGGATCGAGGTGGCACCCTTGGCGTTCATCAGCTTCATGCCGCCGTAAAGCACCTGCTCGGCGGCGGCCTGCACGGTCAGGTCCAGCGACAACTGCAGCGGTTTGCCTGCGTTGGCCGGGTCGCGCAGGTAATCGTCGAACTGGCGCTCAACGCCGGCAACGCCGATCACTTCGGCTGCGTTCACGCCCTCTTTGCCGAAACCGGCACCACCCAGCACATGCGCCGCAAGGCTGCCATTGGGATAAAGACGCATTTCACGGGGGCCGAACAACAGTCCGGGATCGCCGATGTCATGCACGGCCTGGAGCTGCTCGGGACTGATTTTCTTCTTTACCCACAGAAACTTGCGCTTGCCGGTGAAATCCTTGACGAGCTGTTCAAGCTCCAGGTCCGGAAAAATCTCCACCAGCTTCCCGGCGGCCCCTACGGGGTCGATCATCTGCGGCGGCTGGGCATAAAGGGAGTGGGTTTCAAAGTTGGTTGCCAGCAGGCTGCCGTTGCGGTCGACGATATCGGCACGCTGTGCGGCGATGATGCTGCCCGCAGCGCTGGCCACGGGTTCGGCAGGCTCGGAAACCGCCGTCATGCCCATTCGGGCGGTAATCGCACCAAAAGCGCAGACAAAGAACACACCCAGCACCAAAAGCCGCCCCTCGGAGCGTTGACGGGCCTGCACCTGCATTTCCTGATGGCGCAGGCTGATGTTTTCCTCTTCGATCACATCCGGATTTTCACCGGTAGCACGGGCATGCAGGATACGGGCCAGCGGGCGAAGCGGCGTGCGGATCATGGCTGTGTCCTCACGTTCAGTCCAGAAACCTCAACGTCGTTGGTAATTTCCAGTTCGGGGGGGGCGGGATAAGAGACCTCATCCACCCGCCCGAACTGATCCGGGCGCAGCGGCAGGAGACCCAGGCTGTCAAAGTTGATCTCGGCCAGTTCGCGCAGGCGCTGCGGGCGGTTAAGATAGGCCCATTCGGCGCGCAGCACGCTAAGTCGCACCTGCGCAGCACCGATTTCGCGCTGCAGCTGGCGGGTTTCCTTCAGCACCTGCTGGGTGGCATAGTTTTCACGGTAGGCCCAGAACGCCAGACCAAAGACGGCAAGGCATGTTGCGATATACAGCAGTGTCTTCACTTGCGCGCCTCTTGCAGCTGCGGCATTCCAAGGTCCTTGGCTGAAATCGGCCCCGGCTCCGCATCGGTGCGGCGCCCGACCCGCAGACGGGCGGAGCGGGAGCGCGGGTTTTCAGCCAGTTCCTGATCATCCGGGCCAACAGCCTTGCGGGTGACCAGTTCGAATTGCGACGGGGTTTCAACCTGTTCGGGCGCATAGCGGTTGGCGCGACCAGTCTTGCCCGCACGGTGCTGGAAGAAGCGTTTGACCATGCGGTCCTCGACCGAATGGAAGGTCACAACAGCCAGCAGACCGCCCGGTTTCAGCGCGCGCTCGGCAGCCAAGAGCCCCTCGAACAATTCATCATATTCGGCATTTACGGCAATGCGCAGCCCCTGAAAGCTGCGGGTCGCCGGGTGCGACTGACCGGGCTTGGGACGTGGCAGACAGCTTTCAATGATTTTGGCCAAGCGCAGGGTGCTGGTGATCGGCTCCAGCGCGCGTTCCTTGACGATTGCCTTGGCAATGCGGCGGCTGGCGCGTTCTTCGCCGTAGTGGAACAGAATGTCGGCGATCTGCGCTTCTGTCAGTTCAGCAATCAGGTCGGCAGCCGACGGGCCGGACTGGGACATCCGCATGTCCAGCGGGCCATCCCTCATGAAGGAAAAGCCGCGTTCGGCCAGATCCAGCTGCATCGAGGAAACGCCAAGGTCCAGAACCACGCCATCGAGGTCTTGCGCATATTCATCCATGCGAGAAAACACACCAGGCTGCAGGATCAGGCGGTCGCCGAACGCCCCTGCCCAGGGTTTGGCGAGCTCAAAGGCCAGCGGATCGCGGTCAACGCCGGTGACCTGATCTGCGCCCGCTTCCAGCAAGCCGCGGGTGTAACCACCGGCGCCGAAAGTGCCATCCAGCCAGCACCCCGTGACCGGGGCCACGGCCGCAAGCAACGGACGGAGAAGAACGGGAATATGGGGACCATTGGCAGCTGTTTGGTCCTGGGTCATGTCTTAAGCGCCCCCGGCGCCGTCTAGGAATTCCATTGGATCGAAGTCGTCGGGCAGGTCGTCCAGCCACTCTTCGGCCTTGGCCAGCTCCTCTTCCTCGTAGGTTTCCGGCTTCCATATCTGGAAGGTGTCGCCCGCGGCAATAAAGAAGGCTTCGGCATCGAGGTCGATTTTCTGGCGCAGCTTGGCGGGCAGCACCAGACGGCCGGTCTCGTCGACATTGGTCGGAAAGGACTGACCGTGGAACATCCGCTGCAGCATCTTGCGCTGCATCGAGCCGCGCGGGAGCTGGTCGATCTTGGCGTCGACCTCTTCGATCGCCTCGATCGTATAGCATTCCAGGAAATTGCGGCGCTGGTCGCCATAGACGATCACCAGTTCGGGGTTCTGACCGGACTGCCAGTTGGGATCAGCGGCCTCCAGCACACGGCGAAAGGAGGCCGGTATCGACACCCGCCCCTTGCTGTCCACCTTGTGGTGGCTTTCACCTCTGAACCTGCGGCCCAAGTTACCGTCCCTTTTCCGCGCGTCCCTCGCGTTAAACCGTCCCCCAGAATGTAAAGGGGCGGGCTGATCTGCTGCCACTGATCAACCCGCCACCTTGACCCGCTTTGCGGGATGTCCGACTGCGCGCGCCACCTGGGGGGATGTCTGCTCGCCCGCGCGCCGGATCTCTTTGTTCGATGAAAGCGAAGGCCTGTATGAAACCTGCTCGTTTAGTTTGGCTTGGGGTCGTTTGGCGCCCCGTCCCTCGTCTCATTCGATGTAGAAGGGATACTATGGGAATTGATGGGCACGCAACAGTTTTCTGCGAGACACAGTCGAATCCTTGACAGAGATTCCACAGATCGGCCTGAGATTCGTGACCGAAAGAAGGCAAAATCAGAACAATTAGCGGAGAAACTGCAGCTACACACCAGATATAGACACAGGTTGCAGGGGAGATTTTTTTCCCATATTTTCCCGCGATTCCATCTGCCTGACAGCAGATCTTAACCAAGTTCCCCTTACGTTCCCCCGCGACTGCATCCGGCAATGCGAAAAACCTCGCACTTCAGCGTTTCAGCACACTGCGATTCGCAACTGCAAGGGGTGAATTTCGGGAGGCAGGCCATAAAATCCCATGGCGCCCATGATTTCCCACCGGTCCCGCGAATTCCCAGCCGACCCATGCAGTCCCAGCCGTCCCGCCAATTCCCATATGGCATAGCATGTGCCATGTGTTCCCATTCCGGCCGGGCAATCCCCTCTGCGCCCAAACCGAAAACAAAAGGCCCGCCGTGGCAGCGGGCCTTTTCAAACATCCGGGCTGGCGGGCAGCTGACTGCCTCAGGCCATGCCGCCGCCAATCAGCCCCTCTGCGATACGGGCATAGGCCCGGGCCATCGGCCCCTCCCCCGCCGCAATGGGTGTGCCGCTGTCGCCGGCCAGCCGGGTGTCCAGATCAATCGGCAGCGCCCCCAATAGCGGCAGGCCCAATGTTTCAGCCTCAGCCGCGACGCCGCCATGGCCGAAAATGTGATGCTCCCCGCCGCAGTCCGGGCAGGTGAAGAAGGACATGTTCTCGATCAATCCCAGCACCGGGGTTTTCAGCGTGTTGAACATGTCCAGCGCCTTGCGGGCATCCAGCAGCGCCACATCCTGCGGAGTGGAGACGACGATAGCGCCGGAAAGCTCCGCCTTGGTGCAGAGCGTCAATTGCACGTCACCGGTGCCGGGCGGCAGGTCGACGATCAGCACATCCAGCTCCCCCCAGTTCACCTGCCCCAACATCTGCTGCAGCGCCCCCATCAGCATCGGGCCGCGCCAGACCACGGCCTTGGCATCATCGACCATAAAGCCGATCGACATCAGGGTAACACCATGGGCATGCAGCGGTTCGATGATCTTGCCGTCCGGGCTGGCGGGGCGGCCCTTGGCGCCCATCATGCGAGGCTGGGACGGGCCGTAGATGTCGGCGTCCAGCAGGCCGACCTTGCGCCCCTGTTTCGCCAGCGCCACTGCGAGGTTTGACGACACAGTGGACTTGCCCACCCCGCCCTTGCCCGAACCAACGGCCAGAATGCGCTTGACGCCTGCAGGTTTCAGCGGCTCCGCCTGCGGTTTCGGATGGCCGCCCACCTTGAGGCTGGGGGCCGGCTGCTGGGCGGCATGGGCAGTCAGCGCAGCAGAGACAGTTTCAACGCCCTCCAGCGACAGGACGGCGGCTTCGGCGGTTTTGCGCAGCGGCTCCATCAGCTTGGCAATTTCAGGGCTTGGCGCTTCGATCACAAAGCTCACCTTGCTGCCTTCGATGCGCAGCGCCCGCAGCATGTCGCGCGACACCAGAGTGCCGCCATCCGGCAGCGCCAGCCGCTCCAGCACTGTATGTATCTGTTCCGGGGTGACACCCATGGCTGCTCTCCTGCGTGAATTCCGGCCGATATATATGTGTCATTCCGCCGGCTTGGAACCCGCCAAGCGCGATTGCTGCGCATGGTGCGCGGGTCAGACCGTTTGCCCGGCGCCCAACCCTGAAGCCTCACGCCGCGCACTTGACGTAGCGGCACCCGCAACAGGTTTACAGATACTTAAGAGAACGCCGAAAATATCGCTCCTTTCCAATCAGATACAAGATGCGCACCCATGCAAATGCTGCATAGCGGCAATGACAAAGACCGGGATTGTGCAGCTGCGGCATTCGCCTAAATTACTCCTCAAGCAAGCGCCAAAGCGGCGCAGGACGAGACGGCAAGACGAAGGAATAGACAAATGGCTGCAGCACAACAGATCTCCGCGGTGAACATTGCATCCCCCGTGGGCTTTCTGGATGCGCTGCTGGTCAAATTCGTCCGCTACCGGCTGTACCGCCAGACCGTCAACGAGCTGTCTGCACTGACCGCCCGCGACCTGGCCGACCTGGGCCTGAACCGGTCCGAAATCAAGCGCGTCGCCTATCAGGCGGCATATGAGAACAACTGAATAGAGATCAGGCTCCTTCTCCTCCTCCCTTAGAAGAGCCTGTCTTCTGCGGCGGCATCCTCCTCCTCCCTGATGCCGCCGCACCCTATACCGGCCAAAAGCCGGGTTTGACTCACCGGGTCTCCTCCTCCCTTAGTCCCGGTGTTTGACAGAACGGCGGCGCCCCTCCTCCTCCCTGGGCGCCGCCGTTTCTTGTTTCGGCGCTGCAAATTGCCGTGCAAGGACCCGGAGGCTGACGTTTTCCTGCTATCGCTCGGCGGCTTCTGCTGGTTTGATTACCGACAAAAACAGCAGTGATTTGCGGGGCCGCGACATGAAATTCATCCACCTTACAGATATTCACCTGATGGCGCCGGGCGTGCCACTAAACGGCAGCGATCCGGCGGCGAACCTGACGCGGGTGCTGGCCGATATTGCCGCATGGCACCAAGATGCGGAATTCTGCGTGATTTCCGGCGATCTGGCAGATGAGGGCGATCCGGCAGCCTATGGCTGGCTGCAGGAGCAATTGGCAGCCTTTCCGCTGCCGACCTTCCTGATGTTGGGCAATCACGACGTGCGGGAGAATTTCCTGCAGGTCTTTTCGGATCATCCGCGCAGCAGCGGCGGCTATGTGCAGCACAGTCATGCGGCGGGCGGCGCGAAGTTCCTGTTCCTGGATACGCTGACCGGCGGGCCGGATGTGCATGATGGAGAACTGTGCACAGAACGGCTGGCCTGGCTGGAGACGGAGCTGGAGGCCGCAGGGAATGCGCCGGTGTTCCTGTTCCTGCATCATCCGCCGTTTGACATCGACCTGCCCTATGTGGACGACATCAAACTGCGCAATCCAGAGGCGTTTCACACGGCGCTCAGGAAGGGGCGGAACATCCGCCACATCTTCTTTGGCCACATCCACCGGATGACCTATGTGAACTGGCGCGGTTACAGTTTCACCTCGCTGCCCAGCACCAACCACCAGATCCCACTGGTGCCGGAACGGGCTGGGTCGGAATACAGCATTGAACCCATGGCCTATGGCGTGGTGCAGGTGGGCGATGATCAGCTCACTGTTCATTTCGACGCCTATCTGGACCGCCCTGGCCGGGACGCGGGCCGTTAAGTGGAGTTTTCCTGGATCCTGCTGGTCCTTCTGTCGGCGGCCACCCATCCGCTGCGAGACCTGACGCTAAAGGGCGTGGCGCATCCGGTGTCCTGTTACACCGGGGTGTGCCTCAGCTGGGTCGTGTTTGCCTCCTTTCATATGGCGCTGACAGGGCAGAACCCGGCCCTTCCTGCCGACGTCTGGCCGCTGGTTCTGGCCTCGGCTCTGGGGCTGACGGTGTATTACTACGGCACGCTGTCGGCGCTGCGGCGGGGCAATGTCTCGGCCTATTATCCGATTGTACGCTCTTCGCCTTTGGCCATTGCGGGCTTCAGCTGGCTGATGTTGGGGCAGAGTTATTCAGTCGCATCCCTCTTGGGCATGGGGCTGATCATCTGGGCCGGGCTGATGATCCAAAAGGGCAAGGGGCGACTGCTGGATGACCCGCGCGCCTTTGCCATGGCCGGGATGGCGATGCTGGGATCGGCGGCCTATTCGATTTCAGATGCGACTGCGATGCAAGGCACCAGCAGCGCGCCGTTCCTGTTCTGGAGCTATTTTCTGGTGACGCTGGCCATGGGGGCCTTGCGGGCCTGGGAGGACAGGGGGCAATCAGCACCTTTGCTGGGCGTGGTGCGGGGCTGGACGCAGCACCCCTGGCGCATCCTGTTTGCAGGATTGTCTTCCTACCTGTCGTATCTGCTGATCCTGCGGGTGTTCCAATTGGGCGCCGAGGCCGCTGCGGTCAGCGCAGTGCGACAGGTGTCGATCCCGGTCTCGGTGATCCTGGCGGCACTGGTTCTGAAAGAGCCGCGCGGCCTCAGCCGACTGGGCTGGGCAGCACTGATTGCCGCGGGCATTGCAATGATTGCGCTACAGTAATCCTGCAGACCTCTCCGCCGCACACGAACCTCTGAAGAAAGAGGATGGCGCAGGGGGGGGGGGGGGGGGGGGGGGGCGCGGCCCCCCCCCCCCCCCCCCCCCCCCCCCCCCGGCGGGCGGCCCGGC